>CAYMLN010000056.1:0-1259 GCA_964391045.1 uncultured Saprospiraceae bacterium | reverse complement strand
CGACATGGTCCTCGAAGGCCAGCACTACGGATGCTATGACGACTATATCATTGATATCGGCGGCATCGGTTCGGATACGGGCGTGATCGTCTTCCCCGGCCAGCCGTACGTCAATCATCTCTATTCCGTCACGATGACGGATCCGGTCACCGGCAATTACTGCATGGGCACGATCCGCCTGGAAGACAAGATCGTGCCGCAGATCGTCTGCGCGTGTTCGCCCAACGATCCGGAGTCGGACACCTGCAGCATCTCATGCCTGGAGGTCGACTACCTGGCGGCCGGGAATATCCCCGCCAATCTCTATCCCCAGGTGGTCGACAACTGCGCCCATACGATCACCATCGCCGACATCGACGTCGATGAGGCTGGTTGCGGCCAAGGCACGGTCCTCGTGACGTGGCAGGTCACCGATGACAACAACGGGGCCACGGCCACCTGCGAACAGGTGTTCCATATTACGCCCCTCACCATCGATGACATCGTCTTCCCGCCCAATTACATCGGCGAATGCGGTACAAGCAGCCACCCCGACGTGACCGGATGGCCCATGATCGATACGCTTGCGTTCACCGACCAGGCCGGGATCTGCAACCTCTTCCTGGGCTACTGGGACAAGGCGCTCGATGACTGCGGCGGCGGCGAGAAATGGCTCCGCACATGGAGCGTACTGGACTGGTGCACGCAGGAGATCGTCGAGGCGACGCAGATCATCAAGCTCAGCGATGACGATGGCCCGGTGCTCCAATGCCCGGCCGACATGACCGTCGGCACGGACTTCTGGTATTGCGTGGCCTCCGTGGTCGTACCGCGGCCCCAGGCCCACGACAACTGTACGGCCATCGGCCAGTACACACTCACATCGTCATCCGGCACGCTTGTTCAGTTTGGCAGCAACTGGGTGTTGCAGGGCCTCGAGCTTGGCGATCATGATGTCACATGGACGGTGACCGACCTGTGCGGCAACCAGACGTCCTGCACGTTTACGATTACCGTTATCGACGATGTCGTGCCTGTGGCCAATTGCGACCACCACACGGTGGTCAGCCTGACAACCGACGGTCCGACGGGGATCACCCTGGTCCCCGCCTACGTCTTTGACGACGGTAGCTATGACAATTGCGGCCCGGTCACGTTCCGTGCCCGGCGCATGACGAGCTGCATCGATATCGACTGGACGACCCTGGGCGGGTGCATCGACGATGTTCCCGACGGATTCCTCACGGACGCCGACCTCGGCACCGCGTTCACACCTTGCG
>CAYMLN010000055.1:6954-9549 GCA_964391045.1 uncultured Saprospiraceae bacterium | reverse complement strand
TGAAAATACGTCTGTGCAAACGGTGTCGCCCTTTGCCTGTTTGCGTCCGGTCCGTTATTCGCTTGTTCCATTGGCTTGCTTTGACGCCTTGCTTTTGAAGGTCAGATTATGCTGTGACAATAGCTCCTGAAGTTTTAGGATCGTGGATCGCCCCATTCCGTGCAAGCCCAAAAGTTCACGTTCCGTGTAGTGGGAGAGTTGGTCGAGCGTTGTAAGGCCCTTGCTCTCCAGCGCCCGTCTCGCGGGCGCCGCCAGCAAGGACAGGAAATGGTCCCTGGGCTTTCGCTCTTCCTCGCAAATCGGGCACGTCGGACAGTCCGAGCGTTTATAGTACTTGTGCCCATTTGCACAGATCTTCAAGATTCCTTTTCGCTCCATGGCGTGCAAGCTTCTCTTGTTGCTGTGGTGCTCTGGATTGATGGTTAACACCCAAGACGATGGGCCCTGGCGGTTCATTTCACCCTGGGTCCATGTAGCCGAGCCTGATCGAAAGATAACAAACCGCCTGTAACCGGTATCTGTCATTGGTTATAGCCGATGTTCTGTGCGCGGAATACGCATCCATCATCCAGCAATATCCTCCATACGAAGGTAGCATCTGTTCCGCTATGCTCATTTGCCTCCCCGGCACTTTTGCCATCGAATGCTCATTTCTTGTTCTATCCCGGTGCTGTCGCCCAATCCCCTGAACCGGCTGATATCAAAAGCATCCACGGGCCTGAGCTTGCCATCACAGGAAATAACGGGCAAGCGATCGATATAGAAAAGCTCTCCGCACTGATAGATATGGATCAACAAGGGCGTGATGGGATATTTCCCAACCGCTCCATCTTGATAGTAGTATCCCATCAATTGTTCACACGGAAACCCATGGAGATGGATGAGTGCCTTCAGGCTATCGAGTACCGCTGTTGCACCATCGATCAATTCATCCAGGGAAAGATCCAATTTACCTGCGCAAAACGCATGATAGGAGGAATTAAAGATCGAGTCCTGCAAACACAACGCCAGGAATTTTTGGCGCGCCACGTGATCAAAGGTCGCTGCATAATACGCACGCAACGATGCGAACTCGGCGGCAAACTGATCATACCATTTGTAGTGCTCAAATTCACCGAAGTATTCAAGGGGAACTCCGCCCCTGGCCAATAGCCTTGCTATTTCATAGGCCCATGTGGTATCCTGCGTTTGCCGGGCGACAATGAGCGCATTTTGCAGATCGGTTCCCAGGGAAAAATCAACACTCCGAAAGGCTAATTTATATGTATCGGCTGCCGCTTCAGGCCGATTTGACGCATAGTCAGCGTGCGCGGCACCACACAACTTAAAGTAAATTTCATACAAACAACCCTGGCCATGACTACTATTCAGCCATAAAAGACAAATGGATATCGCCGCGGTAATTTTTTCCATAACCCTTTTCTTAATTAACCATTTTGCTCCGGCGGCAGATCACCAAGAAACACGCGCATTCGGACTATGCAAGATACGCCAGGTCTGGCGATTGACAAAATACATAAGCGAGTTCACGGAGGCTGTGCATTTGATCCGTGGGGGCAAGCCCCGCTGCTATGTGACCCTTCTTGATGATCCGCCTTTAACGCGTAGAAACGAAGATCACAGAGGCTCGCTATGCGCTCTGCCCTATGCGCCATGTCTTTCGCCCTTCGCCGTTTACCGTTTGCCGTTTTTCGCACGGAGAAACAGAGATCACGGAGTTCATCCTGAAAATCATACCAATCCCTGAATCCTGATTCAGGACACAGGGCACGGTTGCTTAAAACCTCAACAATCCCTTCTGACTTTCTCACCTCTCACGATCTCACTGTCTGGATCTGGCGGAGGTCCCCGGGGTTGCGGGTCTTCTATCCCAAGAAGTTCTTTGAATCTCGCGCAACGACGCAACGACATGATGAAGATCCTCACGCGCGCAGATGCTCACGGTCCCGCTGGCTAAAGCGTTGCAGGTCCCGATTGCCATCGAGGCCGGGCTTACAGGCCCGCGAACGACTGACAGCGCGAACGGCCCGCACACAATCGCCTTCGCTGCTCCCCACCCGGCCTGTCGCGCTTCGGCGATGAAACGGGGCCCTTTTTGCATAATGCCCGAAGGGTATGGTAAAAAGAGGGGCGTGCGCAGAAAAAGGAGTTCACCGAAACGCTAAAGGCCTTGTTGGCGAGAACGCCAATAACAACATGGACGAGCGATGGGGTCCCCGGGCTTGCAGGCCCACAAACGCCCAACAGGGCGAATGGGCCGCAGACAGGGGCCCTTTTCACAGTCTGCCCAGAGGGCAGAGGGAAAAGCGGGGCGTGCGCGGAGGGCGGGCATCCAGGGTGGGAGCAGGACAAACCAAAAAGGCTCAGTACGGCCGAGGCCGTACCTGGTCCTTTTGTTTTCCGTCCGGCGCACAAGCAAGCTTGGCTTGGCCGAAAAACAAAAGGCCCGATCCTGACGGATTGAGCCTTTTTGGTTTGAGGTCGGAAGCGGATTCGAACCGCTGTAGCAGCTTTTGCAGAGCTGTGCCTAGCCACTCGGCCATCCGACCTTTTTGTTGGGCGGCAAACCTAAAAGATTTTTTGATTATTTGATAA
>CAYMLN010000055.1:0-6944 GCA_964391045.1 uncultured Saprospiraceae bacterium | reverse complement strand
CGGTTGCAGGGCCCAAATATAGGGCAATCTTTTAAACTCGCTTTCCCGGACCTCCCTCTACTTGTTGATCTGGCAATCCGAGGCGATAGTGAGCTGTGCGCCGGCATCGTTGCGGATCAGGACAGCCCCCGGCACGCCCGGGTTCGGATTGACGGTGACCCCCTGCAGGACCAGGTTGCCGCTGTTCTGGATGGCCCCGCCGTCGGTCGAGGTGCCGCCCGTCAGGACCATGCCGTCGAGGACAAGGTCGATGCCGGCCAGAACCTCGAATATGCGCGGACCCGTGCCCGTGATCCCGATATCCGGTGCGGCAGCCAGGATGGTCAGGTCCTTGCCGATGACTTGCGCCACGGATCCGGCATTGACGGTCTGCCCCTGGAGCATCGCCGACAAGATGATCGTGTCACCCGATTCTGCACAATTGAGGGCGGCGCGCAATGATCCCGGCCCGGATGTCCCGGTCTGGTTGACCACGAGCTGGCACGGCGGCGTGCCGCATACTTTCAATCCCCATTTGTTGAGGCTGCCGCCATCCTGGTTGGCGACGTCCTGGACCTTCATGGTCCATGTGCCTGCCGAGGCCTGACCGTCAAAGACGACAAGGGTATTCGTCGGCTTGTAGGTCTGCCCGTTGGTCGGCGGACAGGGCCAGTTGCTGTTGGCCGCCTCGTCGTCAAAGTTGATGTCGAAGTTGTCCTCGCTGGCACACGGCCGGTCCCAGAACAACCGCTCAGTGCCTTGTGGGGAGATCAGGGAAAACTTAAGGTCATCCACATACGAATGCGTGCCCTCGAGGTCCATGATGTCAAGGTCCGTGATCGTCAGGTCAAACGGCGACACCATTGTGGAAAGCACGGTCGGCGTCCCGCTGGCCGATATGGCCTTGGGCACATCCGTACTGTACTGCAGAAAACAGCCGGTGGTCGTGTAGCTGAAGACGGAAGACCACGGCCCGACCCCGCAGGCGTTGACCGGACGCACGCGCCAATAGTAGGTGACCTCGGCGAGCAGGGGCGTCACGACCTGGAACTGGTTGGTCGCACTGGCGCCGGATTGCACGATCTGGGTGAACTGATCATTGAGCGCGATCTGGTAGTCATAGGTTGTCGCGCCGGACTGGGTGTTCCAGGCCAGAAGTGGGTTCATGAACACGCCGGTGGCATTGTTGGCCGGACTGGTCAGCGTCACGGCGACGGTCAGCGCAACGAGCAGGGTGATGCCGAAGTCGCGTGTCTGGGTGCCGCTCGCGCTGGTCCCCTGAACCGACATCGTATAGTTGCCCGAGAGGCCCGTCAGGTTGGACACGACGAGCGTAGCCGTATTGCCCGGGATGACGACCTGGGGCGTGAACGTGGCCGTCGCACCCGGCGGCAGGTTGAGCGCGGTGAGGGTGACGGGGTTGGTATACCCCATGAACTGCCCAACCTCGACCGTGGTCTGCACGGAGCCGTCATTGCATTCGCTGACGGTGGCCGGGTTAAGGGTAAGGGTATAGTTCGGCAGCCCGGGATTGATCGTGATGTTGGCGTTGTTGATGTCGAAAAAGATATTGCCCGACGCCTTGACCATCACCCGCGCGGTGGTTGTCGTCCCGGCCGGTATGGTCACCGATGCACTGCCATCGTTCACCTCGTCTTCCGACAGCGTGACCGGATAGGTCAGGCCGCCGTCATAGCTCAGGTAGAGATCGACCAGGTTGCAGCTTACCGGGCTCGCCGTCGTGTTGGCCACATTCCAGGTGATGGTCACGTTCTGGCCCTCGAGCCACGTCGTGGCCGTATTCTGCGAGGTGACCTGGAATGGGCCCGCGACTGACGTGACACTCACCGCGACATCGTCGTGGTCCGAACACCCGCCGATGTTGTGGTAATCCCGCACGGTCAGCCGGAAGTTGAGTGTGCGCGTGACCGAGGGCAACACTTCAAATTGCGGGCTGACGTTGTTGACGAGATCCTGCAGACGCGGAAAATACCGGGATGGCGACGGCGTGGGATCGAAGGTCCGGAACATCGGTCCATCCGGATCATCGGCGGTTGGCGGTTCGCTCGAGGGTGACTCCAGATCGTACTGTTCCCAGCAATACGTGATCGGATCGCCGTTCGGATCGGAGCCATTGCCCGTCAGCACAAATGGCGTGGAGATCGGAATGGTATAATTCGGCGTGTTGCCCGCGTCAGGCGGATCGTTGTCAAAGGTGAGGGTCTGGTTGCAATTGACGGCCAGCAACCGATTAGTGATTTCTTGTAAGCTTCGTGCATGGAAATAATCGTCGCTGTTGTTCTGCACGTTCGGTGGACAGATCCCTGCATAGCCCATGATGGTCGATGCGCTCCCGGGCTCATAGGCCGCCGCGGTGACCCGGTTGCAGGTTTGATTCTGGGTATGATTGGCGCCGAGCTGGTGCCCCATCTCGTGCGCGACATAGTCGATGATAAAGGGGTCTCCAACCGGATTTCCTGACCCCGTAACTCCGCCCGCCTTTGTACTGTTATTGCAGATCGCATTCAGATAAGCAACGCCACCGCCGCCCGTGCTGAACACATGGCCGATGTCATAATTGGCGTTGCCGATGACGTTGTCGCACGTGGTTTGATTCTCCCCCAGCATGGCGCTCCCGCTACTGTTGGTATAGGGATCTGTGGCCGGATTGTAGTAAAAGATGTTGGCTGTATTGCCGATGAGGACCAGCCGCGTGGCGAAATCGATCTCATAAACCTCGTTGACCCGGTTGACCGCGGTGACAACCTGCGCCATGACAAGCGCAGATTGAGACGAGTTTGTGGCGCCGAAGAAATTGGAATACTCCCCGGTCGTCGCCATGGCCAGGCGGAATGTCCTGAACTGGCAATCGCCAAAGACGCGGAATGACGGCGCTTCTTCATCCCTGGCCTGGGACTCGTCAAATCCGCACGTCCACGGTTCTGTGCGGACGAAGTCCTCTTTCCGGTACACGACCACATGGGTCGTATCCCCGCGTTGGTAAGGATCGATATAGGTCTTGCCGGACAGGTCGGTCACCACAGCCCGGAACCCGTTTACGGTCCAGTCCGCACGCAGGCGCCGGTAGGGATTCGTGACCGAGCGGCCCCGGAAGGTCCGGATGCCGGGATAATCGGAAGCCAACTCGGGCTCCATCATGGAATAGCGCACCATCCTGAACTCATCCGTGGTACCATCCGCAAGGCCGACGCGAATGATGACCGGGCTGGTGCGAACGTCCTGGTCGAATTCATCCGGCGCCTGCCACAGCCGATCCCGAAGATCGGCGGCGTCGATGCCGTAGGCGGTGAGGCGTTGCGGGATGATGTCCCGTTGCCCAATCACCGGGATAACTTCCGCATTGACCGCGGTCCAGGCCTGTCCAAAAACGACATTGGCCGAAAGGACTGCGACGGCCAGGAATAAAAATCTGATCATGGTGCCCATACGTCTGTTCAACGTGTGCCGGGTCTGCCGGACACGTGGTTTTTCCAAAACCATCTGACGCCCATTTGGTTGGGGCGACAAGGTTGATTGGGGATGCGTGGGTGAATTTCTTGTTCGGCTCAGAACCGGCTGCCGAGGTAGTAGGGCAGCATGGCCCGCCAGGTCGGCCAGTCGTGCCGCATGTCGTAGCCCCAGATATCCAGCTCGTGCGGGATGCCCTTGTGATGGAGCATGCCGGACAACGCACGCGACGAATCCGGATGCTCGTAGTCGCCGGAGCCGGTCAGGATGTGGATATGGTTAGCCCGGCGGAGCATGGGCAGGAAGTAATCGTCTTCCAGCCGCTCGAGATAATGCATCGGGCTGTTGAAATACACGTCCTCGTCGAAGTACCCGTCGGTGTAGGTGGTCAGGTCATACACGCCGCTCATGGCGATCGTCCCGTTGATCAGGTCCGGCCGGCGGAAATACATGTTGGCCGCATGCAGCGCGCCCAGCGACGCGCCCGTCGTGATGATCGGCGTGTCGGCGCTGGTGTTGTGCCGGATGTACGGGATGACCTCGCGGAAGACGTATTGGTTGAACTGCTGGTGCCGGATCGACTTGTGCCGCGGATGCATCTTGCTGTTGAGCCAGCTCTCCGAGTTGATGCTGTCGATCGAGAAGACCTTCACCTTGCCCGCCTCGATATGCGGCTCGAGGACATCGAGCATGAGGAAACGCTCGTATTCGAGATAGTCGGCCGCGGCCGTCGGGATGAGGAGGAGGGCAAAGCCGTAATGGCCGTACATGGCGATCGGCATGTCCTTGTTGAGCGCCGGGCTGTACCACGAATCCAGAACGCGATTCATAAACACTGGTCTTTAGACCCCGAAGATCATAAAAAAGGGCCGCTCGGCGGTAGGCCGCCCGGGAAAATCGGGCGTTGCGCTATCTTCCCCGGACCCGAAACCCATGGAATACACGAAGCACATCCCCATCCTCGAAACCGGGGCATACACCCTGGCCCCGGTCACCCGGCGGGCGGTGGCCCTCGCCCTGGACTGGATCTTTATCCTCCTGCTGATCATCGGCCTGATCCTCCTCTTCCAGCTCCTGGGGATCGAGATCCACAACTTCAACCTCCAGGGCGCCATGACCATGGAGCTGGACACCTCCCTCCCCGAACCCTGGAGCAAGGTGCTGACCGGCTTTTTCATCAGCCTGCCCACGGCGTTCTTCACGGCCTGCATCTGGCTGTGGGGCCGGACCCCCGGCAAATGGATCACGGGAATTCGCGTGGTATCCCTGTACCACCACCGCGTTGGCCTCTGGCACAGCCTGGAGCGCGCCCTCGGCTATATCGCCTCGTCCCTGGAGGCCGGCCTCGGCTTCCTCCAGGTCTTGTGGAATCCCAACCGCATGGCGCTGCACGACAAGATCGCCGAGACCATCGTCGTGATGAGTCCCCGCAAGGCATTGAAACCTTCCGGTTCCAGAGGTGCGTCGGTAGGTTGACTTGGTCGCCGTAGCCTTGTGCGAAGGAGACCACCTCCGACGATGGGCTGAGGCGTAGCCGAAGCCCCTTGCTGAAATTCTAAATCCGTTTCCGTTCTCACAGAGCCGCAGAGCGCATACTTGTTCCATTGGTGGGCTTTTCATCCATGGGCAACCTGTCCATTCCGCATGTTGATTGGAGACCGCAGAATTTCTTGTTGGCAACTTTCCTGCGTATACGATGATAATCCTTGGGTACAGGAAATGTAATCACCGATAAACTGGAAATTTTGTATTTGGCGAAGTATGGTTTTCTTTGGTCATAGCGTATTTCCATTTGTCAGCCAAGTAATGATGTACATCCACAACTGTGTCATGAAGAGGCGCCCAGGGGTTCCTTTGTTCGGTCAATGCTGATCTCTGGGTGTTGCGCTTTACTTCTTGTATGCAGTTCACCCTCAAAGTAGGATGGCGGGTTGCTATTCATCCGGCAAGCCGTTCGTCCCTGCCCTCTGCATATCCCATCGATAACAAATCAAAAAGAAATATCACGAGGTGAAAGTCTCGCGGGTCAATCGCACAAAGCATGTCATGATACTCATGGAAGTAACAAAACGTGTAGGAGAGAAGCCCCATTCCGATCACATCCCCCCACAAGGCCCAATCGTCCCATCCTTGACGATGACCTTGATGATTTGTACGTGCGTCCACTTTCCGGGCAGAAAGAGATTTGCCGCTTGGAAACGATCAGTAACCTAGGCGGCATCCATAACAACACATTGGGCAGAATCAATTAACTAAAGGATCGCCGGATCAGTAAGCATACTATCCATTGCCAGCACGACCATTCCTGTAAAGAGGACACCCCGTGCCAGTACTTTGGTTGATAGTAATAGTTTGAACATGAAAGCCGGATCATTGGATAGTACTTTGGCCGATGGTGATCATCGCCAAAACCTCTCTTGCGGAGCCCAAATGATGCGCACGACATAGCCTCCCCTTGGCAGATGCCTGAAAGTTGTGCCTCCTTGCAAGTCGCGCAAGGGTAGCGTCTGACGATATAGTCAAATTTCATGGTCATTTGGCTCGAATAGTTGGGCGTTCATGTATGTATCTCGTGGATACATTAAATTAATAAAGCATTGTTTTTTCTGCTTACAACACATACGTCACAGTGAGCTATCGGAAACGGTATGGACCAGATTTCATTACTTTTAGTAGCGATGCATTGTGAAACGCCAGCCCGACGTTACCCCCTTCGCCTTCGGGCTGGGATGTGCGTCGTGGCGCTGGGTCTGCTCTTCGCACTTGCCACAGCGTATGCACGGCCCTTATCGTCAGCAGGACATCCGCACATCGCTTTTTCCCCCAACACTCCGAAACAACTACCCCCGACAACGGAAACGGGAAACACTGCCGACAGCCCGACCGGAAATCCCGTGGAAGGACCCGCCGGCCGGGGCAGCCTGCTCACCATCCCGGTCGTCGTCCACATCATCCACGATCCCGCCACCGGCGTGGACGCAGCCCCCTATCCCGATGATGCATCCATCTATGCCGGCATCGACTGGATCAACAACCTCCTGGCGGGCGGACCCGCCTGTGCCGGCGATCCGGCTTCCGTCGAGACGGGGATCCGCCTCTGCCCAGCCACCCGCGATATCAGCGGTAGGGCCACCTCCGCCATCCAGCATTTTGCCGACAAGTTGACCGACATGGATCTGTGTACGGAAGATGCCCCGCTCAAGGCCATCCCCCGGGCGCAGGCCGATCGCTTTCCGGATACGGCCTATCTCAACCTGTACATCGTGCGCGGGATCCGCGCCTCCTGCCAGCCCGGCGACTCCCTGGCGGGCGGGTACGCCGCCTACCCGGCTGCACACGGCACGCCATACGACGGCATCGTCCTCGAAGCGATCACCTGGATGCACCCGGACTGCCATGTCCGCAAGGTGATCCTCCATGAGCTGGGCCATTACCTCAGCCTCCGGCATACCTGGGAAGGCAATGCCTGCAGGAATGACAACTGCCTGATCGACGGG
>CAYMLN010000054.1:234-9560 GCA_964391045.1 uncultured Saprospiraceae bacterium | reverse complement strand
TAACGGTAAACGGATAACGGTAAACGGATAACGGTAAACGGATAACGGTAAACGGTAAACGGATAACGGTAAACGGATAACGGTAAACGGCAAAAGGCAAAAGGATAATGAAGCCTGGCCGTGGTTGGCGTCCACCTTGGTCGCCATAGCCGAAGGTGGCGGCGATTCGCCGACCACAGCGGAAGGTCCTCCGCGATCTCCGATTCTCCGGGCGAAAAACGGAAAAAACGGTTAACGGTGAACGGCAAACGGTAAACGGTTTAGAGGTTAGGGTTTAGAGGTTCTTGATTGGTGGTTAAGGAACGATTCTTCGTGGACTCCGCCTGGAGCACGAAAAGGGAGAAGGTGATTTTGCCCCGATACTGCCTACTAAAGCCTGGCGACTGCGTTCTGCTTCTCAGTGAGAACTGTGTAGGCTCGCGCCGACCCGCAAAACATTCATTTGGAAATACAGACAACGCAAAGGGACAGAGAGGATCGAGTCCTGGATAGCCATAAAAGAAGAAGGGCCGCATGCGATGCACGCGGCCCTTGCCTTTTACAGAAACCTGTTTCTTATTGGAACAAGATGAGGCGCCAGCGGTCGTGGCAGGCCTCTTTCGAGAAACGTCCGAAGGCGTAGTTGAGCTCGAAGCGGAGCTGGGCAGCGGTGGCGAGTGTCTTCTTCGTCAGGTCGTCCACCGGCTTGACAACAATTGGCATATTATTGGGCACGGCCTTGCCTTCCTCTGTCACGATATCGTTAAAGCCCCAATGCAGCCGGATGCCGATGTTGAGCGTGAGCAACTCACTGCCCATCAGGTAGGAACCGAAGCCGAAGATCCCGGAGAAGTAATCCTTGTTAAAATGCTCGGATACATTGCCCAGGTTAAATTGGCTCTCAACACTCTCTAAGGTTACTTCCTTCATATTGCTGTACTTTCCGCCCACTTCGACATAGGCACCGTTGCCCGAATAGCGGAAAAGGGCAGCGAGATCATTGTGCTTCCACTGGAAGGAGTTGAACTCGCGATCGTTGTAGTTGAAGTCCTGGTTGGACGTAGCCACGTTGTACTCCAGCCCGATTCCGGCATGGTAGCCGAAGTTCAAGCCGAGTCGTCCGCCGAACGAATTGCCGAAGGAGGCCTTGTGCTTGTAATCGCCGTCGTCGAAGACGTTCTGGTCGTACATGAGCGTCGGGCCGACGGCGGCATTGACGCCGGCATCGAACCAGAGTTGGGCCTTCGCCGGACCGACCAGCGCAAGGAACAGGATGACTGGGAAAAGTTTACGCATGCGAGATGTGATTTTGAAGGGCCGAAAATAGGCATTATTTCATGCCCCGGCGCTTCATTTCCGCGACGAGGAAACTGAGTTCGCGGCTCATCTCCCCGGTCACGGAAGTATTCTCCTGTGCGCGTCGGATGAGGTACCGCATGACCTCGTGTACAGGGCCGTAGGGCACATACTTGCCCGCACTGAAACCTGCCCGGGCGAGGTTGAACGTGATGTTGTCGCTCATGCCATAGAGTTGGCAGAAGGTCAGGTGCGGGTGATCCTTCGGCAGGCCCATCTCGTCGATCATCCGGGCCTGGAGCATGTTGCTCGCCGCGTTATGCGTCGAGTTGCAGAGCGCGATCTCCTCATGGTGTTGGACGCAATACCGGATCGCCTCGTCGTAGTCGCGATCCGTGGCGGCCTTGTCAGGCTGGATCGGCGACGGATAACCGCGTTCGGCAGCGCGGCGACGCTCCTTCTCCATGTATGCGCCCCTCACCGTCTTGACCCCGAGGAGGTATCCCTTTTCGCGCGCTTCCGCATGATCGGCCTTCAGGCTTGCGAGCTTGTCGGTCCGGTAGAGCTGGTAGGTGTGGAAGACCACCACCCGATCGCGGTTGTACCGCTCCATCAGCGTCTTGACGAGATGATCGATCGTATCCTGGATCCACGTCTCCTCCGCATCGATGTACACCGACAATCCCGCCTCCGATGCCTTGCGGCACAGGGTATCGAGTCGATTTTCAATGCGCTTGAATGCCGCCATTTCCTCCTCCGTCAGCGTCTCGCCGGATTGCCATTTCTCCAGCAGGCGCTCATCTGCGAGCCCGGTGACCTTGGAGGAAATGACCGGCACGCCGGGATTGGTATGCGCATACTTGACCGCCCGGAGATTTTCCGCCAGTGTCTTGTCGAACGCATCATCGCCGGACTTGCCTTCCAATCCGAAATCAAGCACGGTGAACACCTTCTGCTGCCACAGCTGACCAATGGTCCGCGTGGAATCCTCGAGGGTGGTCCCGCCGCAAAAATGATCGAAGATCGTCGCGCGCACGAGGGGATCGAAGAGCCGGATGCCGGCCTTGTTGAGCCACAGGGTCACCGACGATCCGGCGTTGACGAGCCAGGCGTTGTTCATCGCCCGGAATAGCCAGGCGCTCTTCCGGAGTTCGGCGTCACTCAGGTGCGCGAAAGCGAACTCGGTGTTCTTGAAATCAGGAAGCGTGTGGGGAAAGACGGGTTCGGGAGAGATCGGGATCATAGGACTGCCAAATTGACCAGGCGAGATCAGCCTGCCGGTGCAACATTTCCAGGCCGTTTTTCACCCGGGCACCTTGCTGCCTGCCACGTTGTAAAAATACGCTTTCAAGAGGATTGTAGACCAGGTCGTACAACCTGTGGCGCGTGTCCAACAAGGCATACGGAAACGGCGGAGCATCCTCCACCTGGGGTGACATGCCGACGGGCGTGCATTGCACGATGAGCGCAGCGTCGGCCAACAAGGTTGGTCCGATATCCATATACGCGATATCGCCTTTGCCGGACGATGACACGCGCACCGGGTAGATGCCGAGCCGGCGGAGGACAAGGACGACCGCTTTGGCACTCCCACCGGTACCGAGGACGATCGCCTTTGCCGGCAGCGGTTCGTTGCCATACCAGTCAAGGAGTGTTTCGGCAAAAGCCGGCGCGTCCGTATTATATCCTTTCCAGGAAAATGGTCCGATGCGTGCAAGCGTGTTGACCGCACCGATCGCATGCGCGTCCCGGTCGATCGCATTGAGCCAGGGGATCACCGCCGACTTGTACGGCACCGTGACGTTGAATCCCTTGAAAGACTGGCGCAGCGTCGCAGGGATCAAACGTGGATCCTCAAGGGGTATAAGATCGTATGTACACGTATCCGACAGGCCGAGCGCATCGAACTTCGCGGCGAAATAGGCCGGTGAGAACGAATGGGCCAGCGGGTAGCCGATCAAGCCGAAGCGGTGACGCACGGCGCAAAAGTAGCCGTATTCTACGGCAGGCGAAGCACGATGCCACCCCTGACGTTGAAGCCATAGGATGGATAATTCACCCAGCGCTCGCGCTTGTTGTTGGCCAGGTTGTTGAGCTGGAGAAAACCGCCGAGATACGATGTGAAGAAATAATCCCCGTGCAGGTTGAGGTCGACGAGCGGTTTCAGCCGGGCCTCTGTCCCACCCGGCGTACGGTAGGGCAAGCCATTCTCCGTGTGCAGGATAAAGGAAACGTGGTACTTGTCATCATCGCCGGTATACCGGGCCAGGATGTCCCCGCCGAAAGATGGCCGATGCCAGGGCTTCGCTTCGTTATCCAGCGTATAGAAGCGTTGGAACAACCTTGCGTCGACCGCGAGTCCGTGGCCGAACGCATACGAAACGACGCCCTCGATGTCGATGTAATGGCCATCATCATAGACGGGGCGGAATTGCTCGGGCGCATTGGGATCCTGCAGGAAGAACGCCATGCGTTGGAATCGCGCATACCCGGCGCTGAGATCATACGCCAGTCCGCCGATCCGCCCTGTGACACCGGCATGGATCCGGCGGTTCAACGTATTGGTGAGTGAATCGAGCCGGTCCTGCAGGTAGGGGTTGTAGATCGTCAGTTCGTGGAAATTGTTCTTCACCACGCTGCCGGACCATCCGGCGCGTATACCAAGACCCGGGCCGAGCAGCGGGTACTCCGCCAACAGATCGGGCAACACCGCATTGCCATTCGGGCTCAGCAGCACCTGCCCGCCGAGGTGGAGCCGGAGGTCGCCGAGCAGGTAGTCCAGGTAGGGCTTGAGGTGAATGTTGTTGAGGTCATATTCCTCCGTGTGTGAAAGCGAGGTGAGGTCGGCGATCACGTCAAGTCCGACCGGCATGTCGCCCTGGAGCAGGGCCTTGAATCCGCCGGTGAGGATGATGGTGTTTTCCTTGACCGCATTGTCATCCTTGTCGGACAGGACACGGAGACCGGCATGGTACCCGATGGGATGGCCTGCATCAACGGCCTGGTCAACGCCCGCGCCGACATCGATTCGGGTGTACCGCCGGCGCAAGGACTCCGGATTGTCCGGGATATCTTCCGCCCCATAGAAATGGACGGTCTGCTGTCCGCCTTGCACGTGTCCGTCGAGGCGCAGGCGGTCGGTGAGCATGTAGCGGCCATCGGCCCGGGCGGTGAACTCACTGAACTTCTGCAGGGGGATCTTCTTATTGTCTGCCGAAGCATAGCGGATATCCGCGCCCCAGGCAAAACGATCACTCTGGACCTTGTCATACGAGACCTGGCCCAGCCACGCATTGGGATTGCCGAACCCGGCCCTGGCCATAAACCCATACGCGGCAGGCTTGGCCTCCGGGTCGATCGACAGGGGGCGAATGTCCGGCCGGGAATACGTGATCGCCGGCGAGGGCCGGTCGAGGACATATGCGTAGCGTCGGACGGTGGTGTCGAACGGAACGGCCTCGGGCCGGATCCGCACTTTCGGTGTCTCGGCCAGCCGGACCTCGAAGTCCTTGATCACCTCGATCTGGCCGCTTGGAAGTCCTGTCTGGGCAACGGCACCGGCAGACAGGAAAATAAAGGACAGGATATGGATCGTACGCATCGCGGCTGTCAGTCTTTTTTCGGGTTAGGTTGAAGATCGAGCGTCTCACCGCCCTCAGGCTTGATCCGGCTCTGCCGGTCTTCCTCCGCCTTGACCAGGGCGAGTTTCTTTTCCGCCTCCGTGCGGATCGTCTCGTCGGCCGTAAAATTCTCGACGATGGCCTCCAGGATCGCCCTTGCATTGAGCAGGTCGTTGGCCGCGAAGCGCATGTCGCTGAGCAGCATCAGCGCGCGCGCCACCCACGTCGGGTAACCGGCATTGGCCCGGGCGGCTTCCTCGGCCAATTTTTCCGCCAGCTCGTTCTCCCCTTGCCGGGCATAGATCTCTGCGATATGGCATCGCGCTTCCGCGGCCCACTCGCCGCTGTTGAGGACGATCAGGGCATTGTAATGCGTGAGCGCGGCGTCATCGGCCTTCGCGTCGTATGCCATCGCGCCCGCGTAGTAATGCGCCGTGGCGAGGATGTCGGGCGTGGCGGCCGGCGAGGCAAGAATATCGGGCACGACACGGTCAAGCGCGTCGCGCTGCTTCAGCGCGTAGGCGCACCGCATGATGCCCACGCGGGCCGCATACTGGCGGTTGTCATCTTCTGCGAGCGGCACATAGGCCTGATAGTGGCGCAAGGCACGGGCATAGTCCTTTCGATCGTTGTGCGCGATCAGCGCAGCCTTGTAAAGGGCCGGAGCCTGGTAGGGACCCGGGCCGGCATCGATGACGGCCTCATAGGCCGTGAGTGCGTCGGCGAAGTTCTTCTGCAGCGAGAGTGACTCGGCCTTGAGGAACCGGGCCTTTGGCACATAAGCGCCATTCGGATTGGCCTTGATGTAGCGATCGAAGGATTCGACAGCACGGCCATACTCGCCCTGCGCATAGTGGTCCTCCGCCGCGAAATACTGGATCGAATCCTTCTCCGACACCGACACCGCAAAGCCGGGTATGGTCTCCGTGTAAGCGAAGAAGTCATCGGGCCTGTCGAGGGCCGAAACATAGATCTCCTGGATGGCGGCCAATGCCTCGCGCGCGGTTTCCGGGTCAGGCTTATAGGTAAAGACGGCCTTGTAGTGGCCAAGGGCCTGTTCGTACCGGCCGGCGTTGTAGGCAATGAGGCCCATGCGGAGCAGGGCGGTGTACAACAACGGACTTTTCGTTCCGTATTTGTCGACGACCCGCTGGTAGGCCTGGACGGCCTTGTCCGAGCGGCCCTGGTCCTGGTAGGTTTCCCCGACCTCGATAAGGGCGTCATCGGCCCAGCGGGAGTCCGGCATGTCGGCGGCCAGCGACTCGAGCGTCGTGATCTTCTGGTCGGACTGCTTCTGGAGACCGCGGATGATGCCGGTTTGGTAACGGGCATAATCGTACCCCGGGTGCTTGCCCCGGATGGACTGGTCATAATACCCGATGGCCTTGTCGTATTGGTTTCGCTTGAAGGCGCAATCTCCCGCGCGCAGGAGGACATCGGGAAGCAGTTGCTGGCGGACCAGCGGCGCAGATGCCACATCGGCCGGAAGGGCGCGAATGCCCTCCAGCGATTTCTCAAAGGATGCCTGGGCGCTGGCCACATCGTTACCGCGCAGGCGGTTATAGCCTTGCGTATAATGCGCGACATGCGGCTGCTGCGCAGGCGGCAGTGCATCGGCCTTCGGCATGGTGTTGAAATACTTGTCCAGCCACCCAGCACTCTCGGCATGCGCACCCTTGTTGAAAGCGATCTCCCCTTTCCAGAAATACGCGCGTGCCTCGAGGTCGGTGCATTCCTTGTATTTCAGCGATTTGTCGAGGAGCGCTTGCGCTTCATCCGGCTTCTCGTCCTGGAGGAGTTGCTCGGCCCGCAACAGGCATACGTTCTGATAGGCGCCGCGCAACTTGGGCGTGAGCGACGGCATGGCTTCGAGTTCGCGAATGGCGAGCCCGTAATCGCGCGTATTGACCAGGATGCCCACCAGGGCGTTCTGCGCGTCCGCGTGGAACGGGCTGCCCTCGGGGATCGTCTGCAGGACGCGGATCGCCTCCGCATCGTCGCCCATTTCGGCCGATAAACGGCCGTAGTGAAAGGTGGCTTCCGTCGCGAGGGTGGGATCATCGGTCCGCGACGCAGCGAGCTGCAGCGCATTCCGTGCCGAGGTCCGGTCACCGGTCTGCAGGTAGCACTGGCCGAGGTAATAATTCGCGTACTGGGCCTTGAGGCCGGATTCCTGCCGGATGGCCAACAGCGGGGGAATCGCCTTGTCATACTGGCCGGTCTGGTAATAGGCCATACCCAACTGGTAAAAATCATCGGGCTGGAGCTTTGCGTTGGCGGCCTCGACGATCTCAAGGTGCGGAATGGCCTCGGCATAGCGCCCGGTCTCAAAATATGCCCGGCCGACCAGCTGGTGGATCTCGTTTCGGTTGAGCACCGTCTCACTCTTCAACGCTTGCTCACCGTACCCGATCACGTCCTTGTACTTTCCCGTCGCGAAATGGATCTGCGTGATGTAATACGGCACATGGTCCTTGAAGTAGTCCGAGACCGCGACGCGTTCGAAACTCCGCAACGCCTCCGGGTAGTTCTCCAGGAAATATTGCGTCATCCCGTAATAGTAGTTCGACGGATAGTAGAACTTATCCCGCACCTCCCGGCTCAGGCGCAGGAAGGCCGCCGCCTCTTGGAATTCCTTCTTCACGAAATGGACATATCCCGTTTTGAAATTGCGCGCATTGCGCATGGCCGCATCGAGATGGCGCTCGTCGATCATGCCGAAATAGCGGATGGCCTCGTCGTACTGCTGTTGCTCGTAAGCATGGTCCGCCACGAGGAAGAGCGCCGACTGGGCTGCCGCACCGGGTTGCCGGTGCGCCACGAATTCCATGATCTCCGCGATGGTGCCCGGCATGTCCAGGCGCATGGCCGCGCGGAACCTGTAAAGCGTTACCTCATCGTTGAGACGTTCATACGCGGGCTCCGGATAGCGCGTGACGAACGCTTCGGCAGAACGGATGGTCCGACCGTAGAACCCTTGCTCGTATTCCTTGACCAGGGCTTCGAAATCACGCTCCGCGTCCTGGTAGAGCACGACCTGTTGACCGGACAGCGCCATCGGCGCCATCATCAAGGCCGCGAGCAAGACCCGCCGCAACCGGTGTAGCATATGCATTTCCATACGATCCTCGGTGTTGACCCCTTCCCGCCGAAAACATTCGGTGCGGGACATACAAAGGCAAATATATGAATAAGTTATAAATTAACTTAATCTGTAATTTGTTTGACCGGCCCCGGCCGTCGACGCGTATTCCGGCCACCCTGCGTACAACGAAACGCGGATACGGTCTGGTGTGTCCTGCACAAACACCGGCGCCGGGCACACCACATCGGGTGACCCGGCCACCGGTTATTGAGGGGGAGCGTATGTCTTCCTGATTTCCTTCGAGCGGAACAACGCAGGCCATTGGTCTTCAAGACGAAATGGATCCTGATCGCACTGTCCGTCCCAGGTGCGAGGCTTGATGGCGAAAGTGCATTTGGCATTGCGCCTTCCCAAGGCCCTGTCCGCCTGGCCTACCCCGCATGGCCAAACCCGGACCGCCGGGGCCTCCCAGCGGATGCCCCGGACGATGCGGGAACACGACTCAGGCCACGTGCGGGTCCTTGTCCAGCTTGCGGAACGCGCTCACGACGATCTCCGTCATGTTGCGCTTCTCGCCGGACTGGGTTTCATACTGGCGATACGCGATCTTGCCCTCGATCATGACCTTGCTGCCCTTGCGGAGCTTTTCGCTGATGTTCTGGGCCAACTGGTCCCAGGCCACCAGGTTGTGCCAGGTTGTGGTCTTTTCGGGCTCACCTTCGGCCGAACGCCGGAATTCGTTGGTGGCCACGGAGAAGCGGGCCAGCTTCTTGCCCGTGGCGAGTTCACGGAGTTCGACATCCTGGCCGAGATGGCCGAGCAGGGTGACGCGGTTTTCCAACGCAGTACTCATGACATAAAGATTTAAGGGTTAGGAACTGATTTTAAAGCGCCTTGTCGCCGGCCCCAAATGATCCGGGGCGCCTGTCAAACGTCAGGTTGTCGAATCGGTCGATTCGTCTCGTTGCGCTTTACTTGCGTTTGATTTCGGCTTTACCCCAGTCCTGCACGGTTTGGCCGGAATTGTTATTTTTAGCCGCAGAATGAACCGTCTGTCCGGACGATTAAAATCCATTTGCCATACGTACACCTATTCTCCTCGTTGCCTTGATCGTTGCTGCCTGGTCCGTCACCGCCCAGAAACCCGTGCGGGTCGTGGTGCACCATAAGCTCGGGGATCTTCCCTTCGCGCTGAATCAACCCGCCGAGAACAACGAAGGCGACGACTTCATCGTCACGCGGCTCCAGTACTTCATGTCCGAATTCACGATCACGCATGACGGCGGACAGACGATCCGGCTGGAGGATGTTTACGCACTGGTCAACGCGGCCGAAGAAACGACGAT
>CAYMLN010000054.1:0-224 GCA_964391045.1 uncultured Saprospiraceae bacterium | reverse complement strand
CCTGGATGTCAGCCAGGTCGAACGCCTCGACTTCGGGATCGGCGTGCCTTCGCCCGAGAACAATGCCGATCCTGCATTGTGGCCGGCGGGTCATCCGCTCGCGCCGACCGCCCCCTCCATGCACTGGGGCTGGGCAGGCGGGTACCGGTTCGTCGCCATGGAAGGCGAGGCCGCGCAGATAGCCGGGGCAGAAGGCGACCGGCTGGAACGCACCTGCCTTGAGA
>CAYMLN010000053.1:0-9610 GCA_964391045.1 uncultured Saprospiraceae bacterium | reverse complement strand
CTGGACAATCCGCACAAGCATCCCTGGCAGGTGACACGTGATGGAAAAGAGATCCTCCGTGAAGTGCGTTATGCCGGCCATGGTATCCATGACGGCCGCGCCACGTTGCATTTCGATCTCCTGCTGGAGGACGGCAGCACGATCCGCGTCAACGAAAGCCCCGAATACATCGGGAAAGAGGGCCAGGCCGGACTCGAGCGGATCTACACCGTGGAGGGCGCCCCGGAAGGCGCATCCGTCTCCGTCGCCCAGCACGTGACATCGGTCGCGCTCGAATCGAATGTCGAGACCGACGGGACGTGGACGATCGAAAATCAATCCAAGGCCGATGTCGACGGGAAGCAATCCCTGACCCTTGACGGCCGGCTCACGCTGCAAAACGACAAGCCGACCGCGTTCCGCCTCTACTTCATCGGCAAGCCCGCGATCAAGGGAAAAAATAAAAGCGGTGAAAGCGACGAGCTCCTGCCGCTCGGGGAGCGCCTCATCGCCAAGAACGACTGCAAGACCTGCCACAACGTGAAGGCCACGACCATCGGGCCGTCGTATGTCCAGATCGCCCAGCGTTATCCCTACAACGAGGAGGCAGTCAACACGCTGGTCAAGAAGATCATCGCCGGGGGCAGCGGCGTCTGGGGCATCCAGGTCATGAGTCCGCATCCCGAACTGCCGGTCACCGACGCGCAGGAAATGGTGCGGTACATCCTGCGCCTCGATACGACCGATGCCGGCCAAACGTCAGGCATCGTGCAGCGCGATAAGTTCGAGGCCGCAATGAAGGACGGCGAAGGACTCCTCCCCGGCCTGCTCACAGAAGCCTGGGTCAATCGATTCAACCTCGAGAAGATCCCGGCGCGCAGCACCCTCAAGGCGCCCGACCAGGCAGGCATCGTCACGCAATGGCAGGGCCTTGACCCGACGGACTTTGGTGGACTCCAAGAAGACTTCGTCCTCCGGGCCGAAGGATTCCTCTATGTCGATAAAGAAACGTCGACCGGACTGCGGGTCTGGAGCGACGACGGTTCACGCATCAGCATCGACGGCAAAGTGGTCCTGGACAATGACGGCCTGCACGGCACTGACCTGAAGGAGACCTCGCTGCTGCTCTCGCCGGGCTATCACGCCGTCCTGTTCGAATACCTGCAGGGCAAAGGCGGCCGCTACCTGTCGGTCGAATGGAAGCCTGAGGAAGCGACCGCATGGACGGCCATTCCCGCGGAAAATCTCTTCCATCGCGCGGCCGATCACGACCGTCTCCAAGGGAAGTCCCTGTCCATGACCATGGGCAAGCAGGTGCCGGGCGACAAGGCGCCGCTCGTGGCCGTGCATCCGGCCTACGACCTCTTCCAGGCGCGGCCCGAGTCCTTCACGCCCAAGGTCGGCGGCATCGACTTCATGTCCGACGGCAGCATGATCGTCAGCGTCTGGGATCCGAGCGGCGGCGTCTACCGAATTACGAACCACACGTCTGCGGATCCGTCGAAGATCGAGGTGCAGCAGATCGCCGAGGGCCTTGCCGAACCGCTCGGCCTCAAGGTGATCAACGACACGATCTACGTGCTGCAGAAACAAGAACTGACCAGGCTCGTAGATACGGACGGCGACGGCATCATCGACGAATATCAATGCGTCAACAACCGCTGGCCGACGACAGCGAATTTCCATGAGTTCGCCTTCGGCCTCGCCGAGAAAGGCGGCGACCTGTACGCCACGCTCGCCATCGCGATCCAGCCGGGCGGGGCTTCCGGCCGCAACCAGGCGCAGAGCCGGGGCAAGTGCGTCCGCTTCGACCTGCCCTCGGGTGAACTGAGTTACATCGCCTCCGGATTGCGCACGCCCAACGGCATCGGCATCGGTGTGGATGGCGAGGTCTTCGTGGCCGACAACCAGGGTGATTACCTTCCAAGCAGCAAGATCCTGCACATCACGCAGGGAGCATTCTTCGGTTCGCATGCCGTCGACAGCCTGGGCACGGCCGCGCTGACCGACAAGCCGCCGGTCGTCTGGCTCCCGCAGGACGAGATCGGCAATTCGCCCTCCACGCCGCTGGCCCTCAACGACGGCCCCTACAAAGGCCAGATGATCCATGGTGAAGTCACGCATGGCGGCATCAAGCGCGTCTTCGTGGAAAAGGTGAACGGCGAGTACCAGGGGGCAGTATTCCGCTTTATCCAGGGCCTCGAAGCCGGGGTCAACCGCATCGCCTGGGGACCGGATGGCTCGCTCTATGCCGGCGGTGTCGGAAACCCGGGCAACTGGGGGCAGTCCGACAAACTCTGGTACGGGCTGCAACGACTGAAATACAACGGCAAGCCGGCGTTCGAGATGCTTGCCGTGCGCGCGATGTCGGACGGCTTCGAGATCGAATTCACCGAGCCGCTGCGAGATGGGGACGGATGGAACCCGGCCGACTGGGAAGTACGCCAATGGCGCTATGTGCCCACGGCGGATTACGGCGGCCCGAAAGTGGATGATCGCGCCCTGAAGGTCGTGGCCGCGAGCGTATCCGATGATCGCCGCAAGGTGGCGCTCCGCATTGACGGCCTCAAGCCCGGCCATGTGGTGTATATCCACATGAACGAACGCTATGTGAGCGATACGGGACTTCCGTTGTGGTCGACCGAAGCCTGGTATACGCTCAACCAGATCCCGTCGGGTCAGCCCATATCGCTCAAGCCGGTGCCGGCGCTTGCGCCGAATACGCTCACGGCTGCGCTGCAGGCCGCCGGATGGGAATTGCTGTTCGACGGCAAGACGACGGCCGGATGGCACACCTACAACAAGGACAAGGCCGGCGCGAGTTGGATCGTGCGGGACGGTGCGCTCATGCTCGATGCGAAGAAGAACCCGAGCGGCCACTGGCAGGCCGCGGACGGTGGCGACATCGTCACGGAAAAGGAATACGAGAACTTCGAACTCGAGCTGGAATGGAGGATCTCGCCGTGCGGCAACAGCGGCATCATGTGGTCCGTCGTCGAGTCGAAGGACATCCAGTATCCCTGGGAGACCGGGCCCGAGATGCAGATCCTCGACAACACCTGCCATCCGGACACCAAGTTCAGGACCCACCGGGCCGGCGACCTGTATGACATGATCGAATGCGACGTAGAGACCGTGCGCCCGGCCGGGGAATGGAACAAGGTGCGCCTGGTCAAGCAGGACGGCAAGATGGAGCATTGGCTCAACGGCCGCAAGGTCGTCACCTACGAGATGTATACGCCGGCCTGGGACGCCATGGTGGCCAAGTCGAAGTTCAAGGACATGCCGAAGTTCGGCAAGGCCCGATCCGGCCGAATTTGTCTCCAGGACCACGGCGATCCGGTTTCATTCCGGAACATCCGGATCCGAAAACTTTAAGAAGCGCATTGGTGAGGCGGAAGCCGGGCTTCCGCCTCCGCCTAACATACGCTTCACCCGGCCCCTTACTTTTACACCCGCCTTATGAGTAAACGCGCGATCTGGGGGATCATCATCCTGATGACGGTGGGCTTGCTGGGATCAAGCCTGATCCAGGTCTATTGGTTCAACTACTCGATCCGGCAGCAGGAGGAGAAATTCGACACGCACGTGTTCGAGGCCCTCAACCGCGTCGAGGAACGGCTCAGCGCGCTGGAGGCCGGGGCGCCGATGGACATCCTGAATTCGATGCAACAGGCGCCTTCCCAAATGATCCAGCAGGAGATCGCGGAATTCGTCGAGGAGTCCGGCATGCTCAACGAGGCGACGCAGAAAAGCCTGGAAGCCCTGCAGGACAGCCTGCTGCATTCCGAGCGCTTCAAGTCCCTCCTCGACCCGATGGAAGCGTGGCGGCGCCAGAGCGCATACTGGGAAATCCTCGACGAGCAGCGCCGGTACAATCCGCCGGATATCTCGGAGCGCATCCAGCCGGCGAAGCTTGCGCACTTCATCCACGAGGAACTCGAGAGCCAGGGCATCGACCTTCCGTATCAATTTGGCGTCATCCAGGCATCCGACACGGCCTTCATCATCATCAACGGGAACTACGTCGTCGGGGGCATGGACGAATCCTCGGCGAGCCATGTCGAGAATCCGCATGAACGCGGGTTGTTCACCTCGAAATACCAGGTGGCCCTCTACCGCCATGACGTCAACGGGTCGCCCGGCTGGCTTAAGCTGCATTTCCCGAGCAAGCGGACGTGGCTGTGGTATTCCCTCCTGCCGACCCTCCTCGCCGCCGTGGCGTTTACCGGCCTCATTCTTTTCTGCTTCAGCTACACCATCCATGTCATCCTTCGGCAGAAGAAGGTCTCGGAGATGAAGACGGACTTCATCAACAACATGACCCATGAATTCAAGACGCCGATCGCCACGATCAGCCTCGCCGCCGATTCCATCGCCAGTCCGAAGGTCATCCACGACGAGACCAAGATCAACCGGTTTGTCGGCATCATCCGGCAGGAAAACAAGCGCATGCTCCAGCAGGTCGAGAAGGTGCTCCAGATGGCCCAGATCGACAAGCACAATCCCCAGCTCAAACTCGGGGAGGTCGACATGCACGCGATTATCCGGCAGGCCGCCGAGCATATCAGCCTGCAAGTCCACCAACGCGACGGCCAGATCCAGCTGGACCTGGGCGCGTCCCGGTACGTCATGGAGGGGGACCAGAACCACCTGTCCAACGTCATCCACAACCTGCTGGACAATGCCAACAAGTACTCGCCCGAGAAGCCCGATATCCGGATCAAGACGAGCAACCACGGGCACATGCTCGACATCCAGGTCCTCGACCACGGCGTCGGGATCGCCAAAGAGGATCAAAAGCATATCTTTGAACGATTCTACCGCGTGCATACCGGCAACCGCCACGACGTCAAGGGCTTCGGCCTGGGCTTGAGTTACGTCAAGGCGATCGCCCTGGCCCACCAGGGCTCGGTGAGCGTGAAGAGCGAACCGGGCAAAGGCAGCCAGTTTACGCTCCACCTCCCCCTCCGGCAAAAGGCGACGCGGAAGAACGGACACACCACGGCCGAACAGGCATAAACACGTTCGCTTATGACTGCCAGTAAGATCCTGCTGGTTGAAGACGATCAGAATTTCGGGGATGTGCTCAAGTCCTACCTCGAGATGCATGATTACGAGGTCACGCTCGCGACGGACGGCGTCATGGGCCTGGAGACCTACCGCAAGGGCCATTTCGACCTGTGCATCTTCGACGTCATGATGCCGCGCAAGGACGGCTTTACGCTGGCCCGGGAGATCCGGGAAAAGGACAAGGAGATGCCGATCATCTTCCTCACGGCCAAGAACCTCAAGGAAGATATCCTCGAAGGGTTCAAGATCGGCGCCGACGACTATCTCGCGAAACCGTTCAATTCAGAAGAACTGCTGCTCCGGATCCAGGCCATCCTTCGCCGGGTCAACAAGGGGGCGGAAAAGGAGGACGAGGTCAAGGAATATACCATCGGCCTGTATCACTTCAACTATCCGCTGCGCATCCTGGCCTGGAAAGGCGAGGGCGAGGCCGCCCAGGAGAAGCTATCCCCCAAGGAAGCACACCTGCTCAAGATGTTCTGCCAGCACAAGAATGACGTGCTGACGCGTACGGAGGCGCTGGGCAAGATCTGGGGCGAGGACAACTACTTCACTGCCCGCTCGATGGATGTATTCGTCACGAAACTGCGCAAGTACCTGAGCCGCGACCCGAACCTCCAGATCATCAATATCCACGGCAACGGCTTTCGCCTGGTTGAGAAGGACAAGGCTGACGTCTAAGCAGGTCCCGCCTACTGCATCGGCGCGTCGAAGTCGCCGCGCATTTCCCTGAACCGCTTGCGGGCCTCGATGGCGAACGTACTGTCGCTGTAGTCCACGAATATTTTCTCGTAGAGCTCCTGGGCCTTTGCCTTGTCGTTGAGCGGTCCCATGTACAATTCCGCGAGATGGAAGAGGGCATTGTCCGCACGGATGTCTTCCGGGTACTTCTCGTAGATCTCCTTGTACATGGCCTCGGCGGTCGTGAATTCCCGCTTGCGGGCGTAAAGCTGGGCTTTCAGGTAAAGAATGTCGTCCTGCAGCCCATGTTCGGAATAGAGGTTGCCGAGAATGGTGAGCTTGTCGATCGCCTCTTCCAGTTTGTTCTGGAAGATGAGCAGTTCCGCCTGTGCGTATTCCGCCATGGCATGCGTCGTGCTGTCGAGCCCGAGGTTGTCCATGATGAAGACACTCAGGTCGAGGGCGTCGTTGGCGATCAACTTCGACGTCGACGTCTTGAGGATATCGAACTGCGTCTGCGCCCATTCGAAATCGCCGTTGTAGTACGACAATTTCGCATTGCGGAAACGGGCGTCCTGGCCGATGAGCTCTTCCGGATACGCCTTGTCCACCTGTGAATACAGCAGGGTGCTTTCCCACACTTCGCCGGCCATCAGGTTATAATCGCCGAGGTCGAGCTTGATCAGCGCCTGGAGGTAGGGATTGATCCCGGGCAGGGCGATGACATCCTCGAGGAGGTCGATGGCCGCGGGGAGATCATGGATATAGAGTGCCCGCAAGAGCGCAAGATCGGAAGCGATCATGGCCATGCCGGCTTGCAGGCCGTACTGGTCGATGAAGGCTGCGTACTCGGCTTCAAGCGCCCGCAATTGCTCGGGCGAGTATGTGTAGCTATCGGTGATCTGATTTCGCTTCGTGGCCAGGCTGTTTCGCTTGGCTTCGATGAAGTATGGCGAATTGGGCGGGTAGGAACCCAGGATATACTCGAAGCCGTCGATCGCCGTGGCGTAGTCTTTTGCGTTGGCCGCGATCTGCGCGAGGCGGAATACGCGCTGGCCGTTTTCACCGAGCCGGCGGTCCAGGGCCTTGGCCTGGCGCATGGCCTTGCTATAATCCTTCTGTTGGATAAAGGTCCAGGCCAGCATTTCCGGCAGATGGTCAGTATCGGGATACTGCTGGATGAAGCCATACAATTGCTCCATCAGCACCTTATAGTCGTCTTGCGTGAGTGCCCGCTGCAGCCTCATTTGGATGTTCTCCAGCTGGGTGGGGTTGGCATTGAGCGCGTAGAGGTACTGCGTGATCATGTTGGGGATATCCCCATTGCGCTGGTAGAGATCGGCGAGGTTATAGGCGAAGGCCCCGGGTTGGCCAAGGAGCTCCTCGCCCTTCTCGTAGGTCTCGATCGCCTCATCGTACTTGGCCTGCGTGAGGAAGGCATTCCCCAGGCGGGTGATGATGTCGATGCGGGCCGGGAGCTTGTCGATGGCCTGGCGATAGGAGGCCTGGGCATCTTCGTAGCGGCCTACCCGTTCCTGGACATTGCCGAGGGTCACGAGCAGGCTGTAATCGTCGGGCTGGAGCGTCATCTGCTCGCGGATCTCGCGTTCGGCCCGGTCAAAGGACCGCATGGCGAGCAGGCACTCGACGTACTTGTTGAAATAGGTGAAGTTGTTGGTCTTCTTCGCTGTATCGTGCAGCTTGAGGTAGAGGTCAGCGGCCTTGGCGTACTCCCCTTCCAGGTAGTATTGGTCGGCGAGCTTTGCGTTCTGCGCCGACAGCCCGCCCATGGACGCAACCGCCAGCACGACAGGCAGCAGGACACGAAGAAAACTCATGGAAATACGCATCATGCGTTAGAACAATGGAGGGCCAGGTTAAGTTGCGGGGTTAAAACAGGCACGCCTGACAGCGAAGGCCATCAGGCGTGCGGTTTAACGTTCAAGCAGGGCTGTATTCCGGCACGCTGCAGGTGATGCTTACTGGGGAAGTCGAAGATCCAGGCGGAGCACCTTGTCGGCGATGGCGTGGCCAAGGCGGAGGCCTTCATCGCAATCCATCCGGATATGGACGCCCAGGGGGATTCGCGAGTAGGCATTTTCTTCGGCCATCTCTTTCCAGGTCCGGTAGGTGCGGGGTTCTCCGCGGAACTCGCTGCGACCGAAATGGCAGTTGTCGGTGAAGTCGTAATGGGTCCCGAAATAATGATCGAACACGGCCCAGCTGACCCCGGCGAACGTGCTGTGCCCGGACGGATAACCCGGGAAGGACGGGTTCAGGCCGGTCGTCCCGATCGCACGGCCAAGGGCCGAGCGGAATCCGGGATCGATGTATGCGTGAATGAAGGTCTCCGGGCGCTCGGTGTTGTAGATGTACTTGGAGTTCCACGCGGCCACGGAGGCATCATTGATCGCCATGCCGAGGACGCAATAGAGCTCGAGCGTCCGGTCGAGCGGAAGTTGCTCGAGCTGGATCAGTTGATTGGAGATGGCAAAGATCCGGGCCGGCGGGCTGAAGGTCATGCCCTCGATGTCATCGCTCCAGAATTCGGCGATCCATTCGCTGTTGAAGTCGAGGTTCTTGACGGCATCCGCCACCTCTTTCATTTGCTGGTAATAGGTGCTCGATTGGTCGGTGCTGTACGCTGCATACGTGGTGTATGGCGGCAGGGCGACGAGGTCGGCGCCTTCGTTGGCAAACGTGCGCACTTTGCCCCAGTAGGGGAAAAGGGCCCGGGCGGGATTGAAGGTGGTTTGTATCCAAAGGCCTTCACCAACGGGCGGGATGAAGCTTGCCGGACGGGGATCCCGGATCTGTGTAGCGCCTTCACGATCGGTCTCGGAGTAGGCGATGACCTCATTGGCCATCTCTTGGCCCCAGCCGATGGACGTATTGATGACACCCTGCGCAACGCCCTGGCTGAGCGAGTTCAGTCGAGTCGTTTCGAGGGCATCGATGCGAGCCAGTGCGGACGGGGATGAACCGAACAGGAAGAACTTGAGCGCGCGGGCGTAATAGGCGTTGAGGGCGATTTCCCAGTCGATCTGGTCTGTCGCGTAGGGGAATCGCGGGGACTGCCATCCCGGGATCAACCCGGTCAGCGAGGTGTACCCTGTCATGCCCGGAAGGGCTGTCTCGTAGGCGCCCATTTGGATGTAGGCGAGTGCCCGACAGGTTGATGCCGGCCGGAATCCGACCAGGTCCTTTTCGATGTCGAGATATTGTTCGGTCCAGGCCCAGGGAATATCGCTGGAAAGGGTGCTGGCGTTCTCGGTGGTCGGCAGACCCTGGAATTCGCTTTCGGGTTCCGTACACGCCGCGAAGGTGAGTACGCCAAAAAGCAGAATCCCCTTGAAGAGGTGAGATGACATGGGATATTGTTTAAAAGCGACCTCAAAGTTAGCCCTACCGATCTGGCCTGCCAACAAGGGATACATAATTATTTTTTTATCATATGACAAGAAAATCAAATGTTTAAGATATTAAAAACCATAAACATGAACGTCGGACAAGGTGCGATTTGCCGGGTATGGTCCAAAGTCGGCGGGAGGCTGCGCGGCAGGGTTCAGGCAGGGTGTGGCGGGATGTAACCGCGGGGAAGGGTATGCACCTTAAAACTGTAACATACCACACTATGTGTTATTTATTCACTTTATATTTTGCTAACAACCAATGAATTAATCAAATTATCAACCGGCACACCGCCCCCTCCCACCCCCTCCCTCAATCCCACGCTCCTGCTTTACCAATAACAGATAAAACAGTCTTATTTTTACGGCGTTACACTTGATCTCCGGCCCATCCGACCTTCTGCCGGGGCTGTAAATGACCATCCCGAAGCGCATGCAACCGTACCACAAATACCTCCTCCACCTCG
>CAYMLN010000052.1:1401-9623 GCA_964391045.1 uncultured Saprospiraceae bacterium | reverse complement strand
CATGGGCGAATTGCCGGCGTCGCTGTTCATGCCCCGGAAGGCGAAGCCCGTGATGACGACAGCCGGCAGCGTCGCCATCGCGGGCCGGCAGACCGGCATCTATCCGATGGACTCACCTGGCGGATGGCACGTTATCGGGCGCACGCCCGTGCCGATGTTTACACCCGAAGCGGACCCGCCGGTCTATTTGCGTCCCGGTGATACAGTTCGTTTCAAGCCCATACCGCGCGATGGCTTTGACGGTCAGTAAGCCCGGCATGCTCGACACGGTCCAGGATCGGGGTCGTTTCGGGTACCAGCACCTCGGGATCAATCCCGGCGGCGCGATGGACGGCTTGCACGCGATGTGGGCCAATATCCTCGTCGGCAATCCGCCCGATGCAGCTGTGATCGAAATGCATTTTCCGGCGGCTACCCTTCGTTTCGATGCGCCGGCCGTGATCGCCCTATCAGGCGCTGACTTCGCTCCGCATCTGGATGAATCGCCAGTCCCCATCAACACCGCGATTCATATAGCATGTAACTCGATGCTTTCGTTTCGCCATCGGCAATCCGGTGCGCGGGCTTATCTCGCCGTGCATGGCGGCATCGACGTGCCCCGATGGCTGGGCAGCGCGAGCACCAACATCCGGGCACGCGTTGGCGGATACCGGGGCCGTCGATTGACGAAGGGAGATGTGCTGGCCATAGGTACCGGAACAATCGTCATTTCTCCAACTGCGGATACGTTTCGAATCCTTCATCAAGCTACACCACCGGAAACCACACCGGCCGATCATCCGATGCGCATCCTCCCCGGTCCCGAATGGTCATGGCTCAGTGTTACGGGGCAACAGCAAATAACGAACACACCCTTCACCATATCCCCGCGGTCGGATCGCATGGCCGTGCTGCTTCAAGGCGACCCCGTCGCCATGCAGGAAAACCGCGAGATGATGTCCGCCCCGGTCGCGTTCGGCACGGTCCAGCGACTTCCCGACGGCACGCTGATGATCCTCGCGGCCGACCACCAAACCACCGGAGGCTATCCGCGCGTGGCCCAGGTGATCTCCGCCGACTTGAGCAGGCTCGTCCAGCAGCCCGCAAACACCTCGATCCGCTTCGCGCTGACCACGCTTGACGAGGCCGAGCGATTGGACGGCGAACAGGCCGCACTGATATCCCGGTGGCAACCGGTATTTTCACAACAACTCCGCAACGCGCTTGAAAACGTCGATTGATCTCAATTGTGACCTGGGCGAAGGGATGGGGAATGACGCCGCCATCATCCCATACATCACCTCCGCGAATGTTTCCTGCGGCGCGCATTCCACCGACCTGCAAGCCATCATGGAAACGCTAATGCTTTGCCTGTCGCATCAACTGGCAATCGGCGCGCATCCCTCCTTCGAAGACCACGAACATTTCGGCCGGCGGGAGTTGTCCCTGGACAAGAATGAGCTGACCGTCCTCATCCGCAGCCAGGTGAAAATCATGCAAGCCTTCGGCAAGGGTTTCGGCTTTCAAACCACACACGTCAAGCCGCATGGCGCATTGTACAACATGTCCGCCCGCGACTACACCATGGCCGATATCATTGCCCGCACCATCAAATCGGTCGACCCCTCACTGGTCCTCTTCGGCCTCAGCGGCAGCGCATCGATCAAGGCCGGCCGTGACGCCGGCTTGCAGGTCGCGAACGAAGTCTTCGCGGACCGCACCTACCAGGCGAATGGCGCACTCACCCCGCGCAAGGAGGCGAATGCCCTGATCCATGATCCGGACGCGGCGGTGAGGCAGGTCCTGCAGATCGTCACCGAGGGCTGCGTAACAGCGGTCGACGGCACACGCGTCCCGCTTGAAGCGGATACGATCTGCATCCATGGCGACGGCCCCAACGCCGTGGCGATCGTCAAGGCCGTGCATGATGCCCTGATCGCGCATGGCATTCAACTCGCGCCGCCCGGCAAGCCAAGGAACCCTGAGTAATGAAACAGCGCAGCGTACTCTGGGGCGCCGTGTTCCTCATGGCCACCTCCGCGATCGGACCGGGGTTCCTGACCCAGACGGCCCTGTTCACGGAATCGCTGTTGACAAGCTTCGGCTTCGTCATCCTGGTCTCGGTCCTCCTCGATATCGGCGTGCAGCTCAACGTATGGCGGATCGTCGGCCAAAGCGGCATGCGGGCACAGGACTTGGCCAACAGCGTCATGCCGGGTGCGGGGTTTATGCTCGCCGGACTCATCGCCTTCGGCAGCCTGGCGTTCAACGTGGGCAACATCGCCGGCAGCGGACTGGGCATCCAACTGCTCACCGGACTGGATCCTGTCTGGGGCGCACTCATTTCCTGCGGCATTGCATTGGTGATCTTCTGGTCGCGTCACGTGCTCAAGGCACTCGACCGCACGGTGCAAGGGCTGGGCATCGTCATGATCGCGCTCACCGTGTACGTGGCCATCCGATCCGCCCCGCCTGTTGGCCTTGCGCTCCAACACACGTTCGTTCCTGATAAAACGGATCTCTTCATGATCATCACCCTCGTCGGCGGCACGGTCGGCGGGTACATCTCCTTCGCGGGCGCACACCGCCTCCTGGAATCCGCCACGCCGGACAATCCGATTACAACATACCGCATCAATAGCAGCGCGGTGAGCGGCATCCTGGTGACGTCGCTCATGCGATACATCCTCTTCCTGGCGGTGCTCGGCGTGGTATGGGGCGGCACCCGCCTCGCCGCGGACAACCCGGCTGCGACAGCCTTCATGACGGCGGCAGGACCGGTCGGCGGTTATTTCTTTGGCATTGTGTTGTGGAGCGCGGGCATCACGTCCGTGCTGGGTGCATCGTACACGACCTTCTCCTTTTGGAAAACGCTCCACCCGGCCATTGCGCAACATGAGCGTACGTTGATCACGGTCTTCATCCTGGTCTCGACCGGGATCTTTGTCGCGGTCGGCAAGCCGGTGACGCTCCTGGTCCTGGCCGGCGCGCTCAATGGGTTGATCCTTCCGCTGGCGCTGGCGTTGTTGCTCGTGGCGGCCCGGCGGGTTGTTGGCCTTGGGCGTGATTATCCGGTGTGGTTGTTGCTCATCGGCTGGTCGATCTGCGGAGTGCTGGGCGTGATGAGCGTCCTGGGCTTGAAGGACGGCTTGGAAAAAATCCTTTGATATTCTGGGGAATCACCCTGTCTTATCGGGTTGGCCGGTGGCGGTGAGGTCTTCGTCAGTTCTCACAGAGGCGCGGATTAATGTCGGAGGACACAGAAAAATCGCAGCTTCCAACTTTTAGCTTCTAGCTTTTAGCTTTTAGTTTTTAGCTTCTAGCTTTTAGTTTTTAGCTTTTAGCTTTTAGTTTCTAACTCTTTAAGTTTTTCCGTGTTCTCCGCCAGCTTAAGCGCCTCAATGATCCCATCGAGGTCCCCCTCCATGATCACATCAAGGTTGTACAGCGTCAGGTTGATCCGGTGATCGGTCACGCGGTTCTGCGGGTAGTTGTAGGTGCGGATCTTGTCGGAGCGGTCGCCCGTGCCGACGAGGGATTTGCGGTGCGATGCGTAAGCTGAGGTGACCGCCTCGCGCTGCGCCTCGCGCACCTTGTCGTAGAGGCGGTTCATCGCGATCTCGCGGTTCTTGATCTGGGACCGGCCGTCAGTACTCTCGGCCACGATGCCGGTGGGCAGGTGCGTGAAGCGCACGCCAGACTCCGTCTTGTTGACATGCTGGCCGCCGGCGCCGCTGGACCGGAAGGTGTCCACCTTGAGCTCGTCCTTGCGGATGTTGATCTCCTCGAGTTCGAACTTGGGCAACACGGCGACCGTCGCCGCGGAGGTATGCACGCGGCCTTGCGCTTCAGTCTTGGGCACACGCTGAACACGGTGGGCGCCGGATTCGAATTTCAACTGGCCATAGACGTCTTCGCCGTAGATCTCGAGCACGACCTTGTTGAATCCGCCGACCGTGCCGGGATTTTCATCCACGATCTCGTATTTCCAGCCTTTCGTCTCGAAGTAGCGCGTGTACATCCGGAAGAGGTCGCCGGCGAAGATGCTCGCCTCGTCCCCGCCCGTGCCCGAGCGGATCTCCATGATGACGTCCTTCGTATCCTCCGGGTCGCGCGGGATGAGGAGCCATTTCATTTTCTCCTCGGCCTCGACTTTTCGCTCCTTCAGCGTATAGAGTTCTTCCTCGGCCATCTCGCGCATTTCGCGGTCGTCCGTCTTGAGCATCTCGGTCGACGAGGTGATGTTGGCGAGGATCAGTTCGTAGTCATCGATGACGGCGACGAGCTCGGTCAGGTCCTTGTATTCCTTGTGGAGGCGGGAAAACAACTTGATGTCGCCAATGACCTCGGGGTCGCTCAGCTTGAGCTCGAGGTCCTGGTACTTGTGCTTTATCGCGCGCAGCCGGTCGATCATGGGCGCAAAGATAGTCGGATGGGCGGCAGGACGAACGCCCGGCCAGACGGGTGAAAAATCCTCGTTTGCCATCTATTCAATAATTTTATTGAATTGTTGAGATTTCCCGATCTTTATCGGGATAAACCCATTCTCCCCATGTCCGCCATTTCATTCAAGGAGCAGGTGTACCTCGAGTTGTCGCGCGTGACGCAGGCGCTGTCCAACCCCAAGCGTATGGAGGTGATCGACCTCCTCGCCCAGAAGGGCTTCTCGGTCGAGGAGCTCTCCCGCGAGATCGATATGTCCGTGGCGAGCACGTCCCAGCACCTCCAGGTCCTGAAGTCGGCCCGGCTGGTGGAGGCGCGCCGCCAGGGCAATTTCGTCATCTACACGGTCGCCGACGACGGGGTGATGCGCCTTGTCAACGCGGTGCGGGAGCTCGGCTTCCGGAAGTACGCGGAAGTCGACCGCATCATCCGCGACTTCAAGGCCGACAAGCAGATCCTGGAGTCGATCACGCTCGACGACCTGCTGGAACGAAGCAAGAAGGAACGCATCGTCCTCCTCGACGTCCGCCCGGAAGAGGAATACGCCGCCGGCCACATCCGCGGCGCCGTCTCCATCCCGCTGGCCCAACTGAAGAAACGCATGAAGGAACTGCCGGCCGGGAAGACGATCGTCGCGTATTGCCGCGGCCCGCTCTGCGTCATGGCTGCCGACGCCGTCAAGCTCCTCCAGGCGAAGAAGATCAACGCCCTCCGGATGGAGGACGGCTATGTGGAATGGAAACTAAAAAACGCCGACAAGGCCTGATCACAAATCAACAATCTTCTATCATGATACAAGATGCCATTCAACCCATGCTATCGCCCGCCGAGATGATCGGGATGTTCACCCATGTCATCGCGAGCGATCGCCCCATCGAAGCCATTGCCCAGGATGTGCCGGGTGCGTGCGCGGCGAACAAGTTCTCCCTACTCACGACCTACGCCTATCACGACATCCTGGCGGAGAAGGGCTTTCCGATCGAACGAAAAGCCTTTGTCTACGAGATCTGCCAGGCGCGGACGGCCAGCCTGATGCTCACCGGCCATCCGGAATTCGCCTTGTTCATGCCGTGCAAGATCGCCCTGTACGAGGACGGCGGGAAGACCATCCTGTCGACGATGAACATGGACATGGTCCTGCCTGTCGCCCAGGACAATCCGGCCCTCTTTGAGGAAGCCACCCGCCTGTTCGGCACGCTCCGGGCGATGATGGAGTCGCTGCGTAACGGGTAAACCGGATTTACCAAAACAAGTATGCACGTCCAGCTGGGCCTGAAGGAAAACTGGAAGCAGTTCGCGCTGCTGGTCGTGATCAACGGCTTTGTCGGCGGCATGGTCGGCCTCGAGCGTTCGATCCTGCCGGAGATCGCCGAACAGGAATTCGGGATCGCGGCCAGGTCGGCCATCCTGTCCTTCATCGTCGTCTTCGGGATCGTGAAGGCCGTGACCAACTATTACGCCGGTGCGCTCGCCAACCGGTACGGTCGGCGGCGCTTGCTCATCACCGGCTGGATCGTTGGGATCCCGATCCCCTTCATGCTCATGTACGCGCCCGACTGGAGCTGGGTGATCGCGGCCAACGTGCTCCTGGGGATCAACCAGGGCCTGGCATGGAGCAGCACCGTGGTCATGAAGATCGACCTCGTGGGCGACCGCCGGCGAGGCCTGGCGATGGGCCTCAATGAATTCGCCGGCTACATCGCTGTCGCGCTCGTGGCTTTCCTCACCGGCTGGATCGCGGGCGAATACGGGGTGCGCCCCTATCCTTTCTACACCGGCATCGTCCTCGTCACGCTCGGCCTACTCGGCAGCGTCTTCCTCATCCGCGATACGCGGCACCATGTCGCGCGGGAAACCGCCGGCAACAACGTGCCCCGCTTACAGCGCATCTTCCGGGAAACGACCTGGACCCACAAGACCCTGGGATCGGTGACCCAGGCCGGCCTGGTCAACAACCTCAACGATGGCATGGTGTGGGGCCTGTTCCCCATCCTCCTCGCCACGAAAGGGTTCAGCCTCGCGGAGATCGGCACCGTCACGGCGATCTACCCCGCCGTCTGGGGCCTTGGCCAACTGGCCACCGGGGCGATGGCCGACCGCTATCCGAAGCGAACTTTGCTCTACAGCGGCATGCTACTGCAGGCCCTCGCACTCCTGGTATTGCCTAGGGCGCAAACGATGGCCCATTTTGTCAGCCTGTCAGTCATCCTCGGCTGGGGCACGGCGATGGTGTATCCCACCTTCCTCGCCACCGTCGCGGAAAACACCCATCCGCAAGACCGGGCGAAGAGCATCGGGATCTTCCGCCTTTGGCGCGACCTCGGCTACGCGTTCGGGGCCATCCTCACGGGCGTTCTCGCGGATCTCTTCAGCATCGACCTGTCGATATTCGCCATCGCGCTGCTCACGTTCGCTTCCGCAGCCATTCTCTATTTCCGCATGCCGCACACGCACCGAAAGCCGGATGCATTGCGTGATGTTGAGCCTGCACATGGTGCTATTACGACGACACAGGAATGCGTCCCCGCCGACGAACTCCGGGATGTCCTTCGCGTCAAGCCAACGGATCTGATCCTGATCGATGTGCGTTCACCGGAAGAATATGCCGGCAGCCATATCGCCCAGGCGAAGAACGTCCCGCTTAACCAACTCGAGGTAGATGCCCGTGCATGGCCACACACCGCGCACATCGTCACCGTTTGCGGCAAGGGCGGCGGCCGGTCCGAACAAGCGGCCAAATTGCTGCGGCAGTTGGGCTTCACGCACGCGTCCTTCCTGTGCGGCGGCACATCGGGATGGTTTGAAAAACCACAGCCGGCATACTAGCCGTAAGCTGACCGTTCTTGTACGTGGATTTCGCTTTTGGAAAAAACGCGGGCATGCGACCGGGCATGCGCCTCGCCGCTACACAGGCTTGACCAACTCCGCATCCTCCTCCGTCGCCTTGTTGACCCGCGTGGAAACCTCGTAGTACTCGAGGTCCTCGCCCGGGATCGGCGGCAGGCTAAAGAGCAGGTCGCGCGCCGGGATGGCCGCGTCGAGCCACGCCCGTTCATGTTCGGGCTCGAGCATGAAGGGCATCCGGTCGTGGATGTGCGCGATGGCCGGATCGGCCTCGCGCGTGATGACGGTGAAGCTGTGCACATCCTTCCCGTCCGGCGCTTTCCATGTCTCGTAAAGTCCCGCCGTGGCAAAGGCCTCGCGGTCCTTGCGGCAGATCCGGTACGGGATCTTGTGCCCGTCCTGGCGCAGCCATTCATAATACCCGTCGAAAGGCACGAGACAGCGTCGCTTTTGGAACGCGTACTTGAATGCGGGTTTTTCCGCCAGGGTCTCGATCCGCGCGTTGATCATCTTGACGCCGATCTTGATGTCCTTGGCCCAGAACGGCACCAGGCCCCAGCGGTACATGTGGAAATGCCCGGGATCTTCCTGCGTGATCACGGGATGCAACTGCGTCGGCGCGATGTTGTATCGGGGAAGCGGATTATACCGCTCGAGGTCCTCGGAATAGAAGGTCGCCCGGAAGCGCTGCTCCAGTTCCTTTTCCGTCTTCGTCAGGGAGGACCGCCCGCACATCAGCCGCCGATGCGCACGTAGGCGTCGATCTTCTCGTAATCCTTGAGCTTCTTGGCCACCTTGCGCGCCTCGTTGACATCGTCGTACCGGCCCGCACAGACCGTATGATACTGGGACATGTCGAACCGGACGATCTCGGCATTCGGGTATCCGGCCTTCTTGAGGTCTTTCACCAGTTGCTCTGCGTTCGCGAGCTGGGAGAAGTTGCCCACGATGACCAT
>CAYMLN010000052.1:0-1391 GCA_964391045.1 uncultured Saprospiraceae bacterium | reverse complement strand
TGTGCTTGCCCTCCGCGGCGGACGAAGCGCTCACGGTCGCCGGCTTTGGCTCGGGTTTGGGTTCGGCCTTGGGTTCCGGCTTCTTCTCCACCAGTTTCTCCTGGACAGGCTTCGTCTCGACCGGTTTCTTCTCGGTCACGGCCGGCTTGGCGGGTTCTTCCTTCACCGGCTCGGGCTCGGCGGTCTCCGTGGGTTCACCGGTCTTGCGCTCGGTCTGGAACTCGTCCTGGGCGTCGTCGGCCATCGGATCGCTCATCGGCGGGGTGTAGCCCGTATCCACGTCCGTCAGGATGTCGCTGCCGGCGTCCAGGCCGTCCGCCTCGACGATGTCCTTGGGCTGGCGGGGCTTGTCCGTGCCCCAGACATGGCTGATCCAGATGTAGCCGAGGAGGAGGATGAAGATGGTGACGAGGATGGTGATGATCCGGTTCATGGCCGTACGGTTTTCCTGTTGAGAAACGCTATTCCTTGCAAAAATAATACATTAAAAATAATTGTAATGTGTTTTTTCCTCCTTCGTGTCCTCTCAAATACTTGTTCTTGCGGGGTAGCTGCTTCGGTTCTCACAGAGGCGCAGATTAATGCTGGAGGCCGCAGAATTGCATGGGGCATTCTTGCCACATTAAGTCCAATCTGGGTTGAATCTGGGCCTATCTGGGTAATCTGTGGTGAGAAAAAGGGAACAGGGTAACAGGGTGACACGGTCACAGGGGAGGAAATAAAAACCCACTCTCTCACCGCTCGCCATTGCATTTCCGCTCGGAGAAACGGAGCCTTGAAAGCAACGTCCACTTTATTGCGGTAGATTATCATGGAAAGGACTTTCGCCGTTGACCGTTTACCGTTTGCCCCTTTTCGCACGGAGAAACGGAGATCACGGAGCTTTCCCGCCCCCGCCCCGTCTCTGTCTCCGCCCGAAGGCGTCGCCAGATTCTCCCCTGTGTGCCTGCCGCTTGTCCTGTCGGACATTCCGGCAGATGCAACCCCGGGGCAGCCGCACTCAATTGCAAATGAAGAATTACGAATGAAGAAGTTGATGAATTGTATGGTTCAAAAATGCTTGCCAAGTTGAATTCAATCTGTGAGCATCAGAGGCAATTTGGGCTATCTGTGGTGAATACGTGAGTGTTTTTAACAACACCAAGTTCTTGCCTTTCCACAGCACCGTAAGCAAGGTTGAACAGAGGTTCCCAGAGTGTCCTGCGCTGAACCACTGGGGACCTCTGCTTGACTCCGCTTACTCCTGTGAAGAAATCGCGTTTGAAATGCGCGCAGGTCCCGATAGCTATCGGGACCGGGGTTGCAGACCCGCTGACGCCCGAAAGGGCGAACGGGTCGCACACAGTTATACCGGTGATTTCCTAGTCTTTTGAAAAGTATTTTATATACTT
>CAYMLN010000051.1:0-9676 GCA_964391045.1 uncultured Saprospiraceae bacterium | reverse complement strand
TAAGCGAATAGATTATGGCCTTTACCCAACTGACTAATTATTCCGAAGCGAATTGGAACAACCTGTCCAAGTCGCCCGTCGGTCCGTATTCCTCTTTCTCTTCGGGAGCTCCGGATCCGAATGTCATTGTCCGGTTAGGTGGCTGGGTCAGCGAAACCGTATTGGCCTTCACGGTCGCCAACACCGTGAATCCTATCACCAGTCTCCAGATCGACCCGTCGAGCCCCAAGACCCTCGATGTCGGCGTGGGCGCCGGCAGTCCGGTCGAGACGACGACCTATTGGACGGTCGACGTCGGGACTGGCAACGGGAGCAGCTCCCAATGGACGATCAATTTCGCCACAGTGAACCGAGGCGGCACGAAGACCGGCACGCTCGTCTTCACGAAAGTCAAGTCAGACAATGACTACGCCTAGTGAAGCGTAATCCGGCAATGGCGCCTGTCTCCCTGCAGGGGGCATGGCGGAACCAGGGCCTGGCGTCCCGGCCCGCAATGCGCATGCCCGCTATCGCCGGACTCCTGCTATGCCTGCTTTTGCCGTCCGGGCTTCTCCATGCACAGCGGCTCAATGATGATCGGTTGCGCTGGGTGGATTCAATCATCCAGGTTATCCGGCAAGACCCTTCTTCGGCCCCCCGGCATGAGGAGGCCATCGTGGACTCCGCCCTTCAAATCGCACTTGAAGTCGGTGACCTTTGCCGGCAGGCCCATTTGCAAAGTATTGCCGCCCTGACGCTTGATGACCAGGGACAATCGGATTCTGCATTGCATATCCTCCTGCATGCGCTCCGGCAATGGACGCCCGCTTGCGACTCGCAGGTCCTGGTCAGTTGCTACAACGGCCTTGCCTATGTATACCTGAGCCTTGGAGACGCGATGCGTGCGGACTCCAGTGCAGCCCTCGGTATCGCCATCGCCGGTCGTTCCCGCCGCAACCTGAACAACCGCCTGGCCCTCATGTCGCAACAGGCCATCGCCAAGGCCAACCTGGACAGCCTGGACAGGGCCTATGCGCTCTTCCGGCAGGTACACAGCGAAGCGGAAGCCGCCGGCGAGGAGCGGCAGATCTCACGGGTACTCAACAACCTGGGAACGATCAAGGGAATGCTCGATGATATCGATAGCGCGTATTACTATTTCAGCCTGGCCGCGGTGCGGCCCGATGTGCGGGATGACCTGAGCAATCTCATGCCGCTGCTGACCAACATGGCGCACATCGACATCAAGCGCGGACGGTACAGCCAGGCGAAGACCTTGCTCGACTCCGTGTTTGGCATAGCCGAACGCACGAAGAATCTCCAAATGATGGCGAATGTGCAGACCAACCGGAGTTACATGTACGCGGAGCAGGGCAACTTTAAGCTGGCCTATGATTACATGGCCGAGTACGCCGATCTCCGCGAGGAGATCTTGAGCGAAGAGCGAGTCCGGTCGGTGACCGAAATGAATGAAAAGTACCAGGCGGAACTCCGCGAAAGCCAGATCCGGGAACTCGAGCTGGAGAAGCTGGACGCAACACTTCAGAACGAGCGCATCCGGAGCGCACGCAACCGGATCATGTTTGTCGGGATACTGGTCCTCGCGCTGGCGATCGCGTTGATGGCCCGCCTGCGCTACATCCGGCGGTCCCGCGAGGCCATCCAGCGCGAGCGCGATGTCGCCGACGGCCTCCTCCTGAATATCCTGCCATCCAGCGTGGCCCGGGAACTGAAGGAACGGGGGTTGACCGAAGCGCGGCAATATGACAACGCGACGATCCTGTTTTCCGATTTCAAGAACTTCACCGAGACCTCCGAGGACCTTACCCCCGCCGAACTCGTCCGCGAAGTCGATACCTGCTTCAAGGCCTTCGATGAGATCATGAGCCAGTATGGGCTGGAAAAGATCAAGACGATCGGCGATTCGTACATGGCCGGCGCGGGGATCGAGGGGATCAGCGCAGCGACGGCCGCGGATGCCATCCGGGCCGCATTGGCCATGCAGCGATTCATCGAAGAGCGCGCGGAAGCCCGGCTTCGCGAAGGCGTGCCGCATTTCCAGATGCGCGTAGGCATCAACTCGGGTCCTGTCGTCGCCGGGATCGTCGGCGTCAAGAAATTCCAGTACGACCTGTGGGGCGACACCGTCAATACGGCCAGCCGCATGGAGACCCACGGCGACGCCGGGCGGGTCAACATCTCCGCGTCCACCTACGCGCTCGTTAAGGACATTCCCGGTTTCACGTTCGAGCCGCGCGGCGTCATCGAGGTGAAAGGGAAGGGCATGCTGCAGATGTACTTTGTGGAGGAAGCTTAATGAGGAGGAGGTTTGAGTAGTTTGTCAGGTTTATCAGGTTTATGCAGTTGAATTGAACGGTCTCAACAGTATCAACTGAACCTCCAACCTCTACCCCTAACCGCTACCCCCTAACCTCTAAACTGCTTTAACCTGGCAACCCGCCCACTGTTTCCCGCCCTCGGCTTCGCTGCGGAGTTCCTTGAATTGGATTTACCTTTCCCTTGTGGATTGGGATTCCGCCATCAACGGATTCAAGGCCTACATGGCGCTGGAGAAGGGGCTCTCGCCGCTGAGCATCGAAGCGTATGAGCGCGATGTACGCCGGCTTGGCCGCTACTGCTTCGATGTGCTGGGCGTTCGGTCGCCGCGCGACGTGGAGCCGGTGCATGTGGAGCAGTACCTGAAAGCCCTGCACGAGGCGGAGATCGGTGAGCGCTCCCAGGCCCGGATGCTGTCGGGCGTAAGGGCATTCTTCCAGTATCTCATCGTCGAGGATGTGGTCCGCCGCGACCCGACCGAACTGATCCACGGGCCGAAGCTCGGCCGGTACCTGCCCGACGTGCTCAGCGTGGAAGAGATCGAGGCCATGCTTGCCACCATAGACCTGAGTCATCCGCAGGGGACGCGCAACTTTGCCATCATCGAGACGCTGTATGCCTGCGGACTCAGGGTCTCGGAGTTGACCGGCCTGCGCATGAGCCATGTGTATGCCGACCTCGGGATGGTGCGGGTGATCGGGAAGAACAACAAGGAGCGGCTCATCCCCATCGGGCAGCGTGCATTGAAGGCGATCGCCCTGTACGTCGAGGGCGACCGCAATCGCATGCTCAACATCAAGCCCGAGGCCCGGGACATCCTCTTCCTCAACCGCCGGGGCGGAAGGCTGAGCCGGGTCATGATCTTTACGATCATCAAGGATGCGGCCCAGGCCGCCGGAGTGACCAAGGACATCTCCCCGCACAGCCTTCGTCACGCCTTCGCCACGCACCTCGTGGAAGGCGGAGCGGACCTTCGCGCCGTGCAGGAGATGCTCGGTCACGCCTCGATCACGACAACGGAGATCTACACGCACCTCCACGCCGACTACCTGCGCGAGACGATCGCGCGCTTCCATCCCCTCGGGGCGCGGACCTGAATAGGGCAAAGGCGGTATCTTTGCGCCCCGTGCAGACGTTGACCCGACCAGGCTCCAACCTGTGGCGCCTCGCGCCGCTCCTTGTCCTGTATGCCTGCGCCGCACCGCAGGTGCCGACCGGCGGCCCCAAGGACACCACGCCGCCGCGTATCATCAGCGAGACGTCTACGCCAAACCGACAGACCAACTTCACCGGCAGGCAGGTGACGGTCACCTTCGATGAGTGGGTGCAACTCAAGGATGTGTACACGCAACTCATCGTTTCCCCGCCCATGCCCGCCGAACCGGAAGTAAAGTTGAAAGGGAAGTCGCTGGTCATCGACCTTCCGGACAGTCTGCGTGAAGCGACAACGTACACGCTGCAGTTCGGCAATGCCATCGCCGACCTCAACGAAAGCAATGTGCTGGAGAATTTCTCATTCGTATTCTCCACCGGCCCGCGCCTCGATTCCGCCGGACTCGGCGGCACGGTGATCGATGCCGTGACGCTCAAGCCCGCAGACGCCGCATGGGTCATGCTCTATCCCTACGGGGCCGACAGCGCGGTCTACACGCGCAAGCCGGACTACATCAGCAAGACGAACAAATCGGGACGCTGGTCGATCGCCAACATCCGGCCGGATTCGTTCCTCGTCATGGCGCTCAAGGACGCCAACCTCAACTATCTCTTCGACCAGGAATCCGAGTGGATCGGATGGCTGGACAGCGCTGTGGTCACGACCACGTCGACGATCACTGCACCGGACATCATGCTCTCCCCGCGTGAGCTGCCGCTGCGAATCTCCGATATCCAGCATCCCGGGCAAGGCTGGCTGAAGCTTGTCATTCCCGGCATCCTGAATGATCCTGCGCCCGCATTCCTGCCGCCGATGACGGATGCCGTATCCATCGTCGAGCGGGATACCCTCCATGTCTTTTATCCGCACGAGACCAACTTCACCGGAAATGTCGTGCTGGGCGCCGATACCAGTCGTGTGCGCCTGGCATCAGGTGACGTCTTCGGTCCACGCCCCCTACGCCTTGTTCCCCAGGTGGGCAAGTTGTTTCCCGGTTCACCCCTGGAGTTGCTCACGGACGTGCCGGTCGCAAGTTTCGATACGTCGCGTATGGCCCTGGTCCATGATTCCCTCGGTACATTCCCGTTTACCTTTACGGTTGATTCCCTGAATCCCCGCAAGGCCCTCGTCCAGGCCAACTGGCGCGCGCCGGCGGGCTATCGGCTCGAACTGGTCCGCGGGGCGGTGACCGACATGTGGGGCCGCACGCACGACAGTCTTTCGGTCAAGATCAACATGCCGGGGTATGATGCCTTCGGCGAGATGATCATCGTTCCGGAAGGCCTCGATTCGACAAGACAATACGTCGTACTCATCAAGTCCGGGGAGAATGTGCTCGACCGGTGGATCGTCGAAGGGGTGAAGACCGCCACCTGGCGACGGTCCGGGTTGCCACCCGCCAAGCTCACCCTCGAGATCATCGAGGATGCCAACCGCAATGGCCGGTGGGATACGGGGGACTACCCCACGCGAAGGCCGCCCGAGCGCCGGCAGGTGTTTACGCCCGACAACCTCCGCGCGGGCTGGGACGTGGAAGTCAAACTGCTCTGGAAATAACCCGATCTTTGCCGCCGTTCGTTTACGGAACCACACCGACCCATGCGACTCTGGACCCATGATCTCCTCAAGCTGTACGGACGCCGAAAGGTGGCAGATCACGTATCGATCGAGGTGACACAGGGCGAGATCGTCGGCCTGCTCGGGCCCAACGGCGCGGGCAAGACCACGACCTTCTACATGACCGTCGGGTTTATCAAGCCGACCGAGGGGCATGTCTACCTCGACGATATCGAGATCACCCACATGCCGATGTACAAGCGCGCGCGGCTCGGGGTGGGGTACCTGCCGCAGGAAGCATCTGTCTTCCGCAAGCTCACGGTCGAGAACAACATCAAGGCGGTGCTCGAGCTCAGTCACTTCACGAAGGCCGAGCAAGAGCGAAAACTGGAATCCCTGATCGATGAATTTGGCCTGGAGAAAGTGCGACGCAACGTCGGTGACAGTCTCTCCGGGGGCGAGCGGCGGCGAACGGAGATCGCCCGGGCCCTGGCCACAGATCCCAAATTCATCCTCCTCGACGAGCCGTTCGCCGGCATCGACCCGATCGCGGTGGAAGACATCCAGCACATCGTGGCACGCCTGAAGGAGAAGAACATCGGCATTCTCATTACCGACCACAACGTACAGGAAACGCTGTCCATCACCGACCGGGCCTACCTCATGTTTGAAGGGAGGATCCTGCGCACCGGCACAGCCGAGGACCTGGCCAATGACGAACTCGTGCGGAAGGTCTACCTCGGCGAGCATTTCGAATTGAAGCGGAAGGTCTGGCGATGAGAAGCGTCGTCGCCGCCATCCTGCTCGTCGCCGGCCTGGCCGCCTGCACGAAGCGTCCGGTCGAACCCACGCGGGCCAGCCGGCGGATCATCGACAGCACGTTCCAGCAGATCGTCACCGGCCTGCAGCCGGTGGTGGATTCCACCTGCAAGGTCTACGGCGACAGCCTCTTCACGGTCCTGGTCGACTCGATGATGCAGGCGCGCGAGGCCGAAATGCAACAACTCGTCAAATGAAGCGGTGCGCGCAGATCGCCGGGCTGGTCGTCTTCGCGATCGTCTCGATGGTGGGGTGTTCCAAGCCGGTGACACAGGAGGAGCTCATCGAGGAGGCGGTGCGCCTGCGCGTCGACCAATGGCGTCGCGCACAGGTCAGCGACTGCCGGTCGCGTACGCTGCTCAAGGCCGATGCCTATGTGGATTCCGTCCTCCTGGCCCGATCGCTCGATGTGCGGCTCGACACCATTCCAAAGCCCATGAAGCCCGATCGGCCGGAAAAGCCCGCCTTCCGCGCAAAGCCCGATACGGTGACGATCCGCAAGGCGGACGACGAAGGCCGATAGGCCGGCTGATCCATTACGCGCAGCAAACGGAAACGATCACTTCTTTTCCGCATCGCGGATCATCCGCACGCTGTGATAGAAATCCGTGAATCGCTTATTCATCGACCGGATACGCCAACGTTCATGGGCCGTACCCATGAGGCCGTTCCAGAAGCTGCTCAGTCCGCCGAGGACGAATGCCGAAGGAAAGGGATCCGGCGGGATTCGGCCGTCCGGTCCATAGACGACCAGCGCATCGATGGCGCTGTCGCTTGTCCGCTCGAAGCGCAGGAGGAACAGTCGGTCCGGATCTGCTTGGCGCCAAGGGACGATGGAATCGCCGGCGGGGGTGATAAACCGTAAGTTGGTTTCGTCGGGATCGAGCAGTTCGCGATCGTAGACATAGGCAGCGTCGGAAAACGTGTATTCCGACCGCATGGCAGCCAGGTAACTTGTCGCCAGCTTGTCCCGGTCCTCGATCGTCTTCGCCAATTCCTTTTCGATGCGTCGAATGGCCTTTTCGTCCGTGGCCCGGCTGCGCATGGCTTCGAGCGTATCGATCTTGGCCTGCGCGGTCGGCAGGCGCAGCACCAGGATGCCCGCATGGAGGGATTCCATGAGGTCATAGGCCGTTTCCTTGCGGTCCTGCGCCCCGGCACATGGGATTGCAGTCATGAAGGCCAGCATCCAGAGGAAAGGGCGCATCCCCCGAACGGGGGGGAATAAACAGGTCATTAACACGTTGAAGTGCGGCATAGGTTCTATTTTCGCAGCACGCTAAAAGTACGGATACGATATGTATGCGAGTACGGACATCGAGGCGCTGAGCCGTGAGATCTACGCGGAGAGCGCGTTCGTGGACAAGATCCTCGACGCCGGCGGTCGCGTGATCGTCGGGCAGTCGCATATGATGAGCCGGCTGATGCTCGGCCTCCTGGCTGACGGGCACGTCCTGCTCGAGGGCTTGCCGGGCCTTGCGAAGACGCTGTCGATCAAGACCCTCGCGTCCTGCATCGACGCGTCCTTCCACCGCATCCAGTTCACCCCTGACCTGCTGCCGGCCGACATCCTCGGCACGATGATCTATAATCCGGCCACGAGCCAGTTCAGCGTCAAGCAGGGTCCGATCTTCGCGCAATTCATCCTCGCCGACGAGATCAACCGCGCGCCCGCCAAGGTGCAAAGCGCATTGCTCGAGGCCATGCAGGAGCGGCAGGTCACGATCGGCGGCGAGACCTTCAAGCTCCAGGAACCTTTTCTCGTGCTGGCGACGCAGAACCCGATCGAGCAGGAAGGCACGTACAACCTGCCCGAGGCCCAGGTCGATCGCTTCATGTTCAAGGTGACGATCGGCTACCCCAACCGCGAAGAGGAGCGCATGATCATGCAGCGCAGCCTCACGGGCGAGACAAGCCTTCGCCTGGATCCGGTCGTCACGCCGGCCGATATCCTGCGTGCCCGCCAGGTCGTGCGTCGCGTGTATCTCGACGAGAAGATCGAGAACTATATCCTGGACATCGTCTTTGCCACGCGCGAGCCGGAGCACTTCGGCCTCGGCCGGCTGCGCCCGCTCATCGCGTACGGCGCATCGCCGCGCGCGAGCATCAACCTGATGATCGCCGCCCGGGCCATGGCATTCATGAACCGCCGCGGATACGTCATTCCCGAGGATGTCCGCCAGGTGTGTCCCGACGTGCTGCGGCACCGCATCGGGCTGAGCTATGAAGCCGAGGCCGAGAGCATCAACCAGGACGAACTGATCCGCCAGCTCCTGCATCACATCCCCGTTCCCTAGCGCCAGGTCCATGCGGTATTTCACCTTTCTCCTTATCCTGTTGATGTCGGGCCACGCGGCCGGGCAATCGGACACGGCATGGATCCGCGGACAGCTGGACCGCATCACGTGGCAGAAAACCTATTCGGGCGTCCTGGCGGAATATCACAAGGTCATCATCGTGCTTGCGACAGATGGTCACCTGGTGGCCGGTACACTGGTTCACGAAGGCGACAGCGAAGTGCATCGCCTTATCGGCGACTGGAACGCCAACAAGCAAATGCAGTTGCAGGAGCGCGACATCAACGACAGGCTGACGGGCTACCTCCGCGGGGACGTGTCGGAGGATCATCTCAGCATGGAATGGATCTCCGCCGACCAAAAGCGCGCGTTCCGCGTGAATGCCCTGCCCGGTGACCTCATTCGCATCGGGGGCTTCAAGGCGGTATCGGAATGGATCGAAGTCAGCACGCAGCCGGCGATGGCGATCTCCGTCCAGAAGATGGACTTTGGCATGATCTCCGGCCTGTTGATCCGGCAGGGCGTCGTCACGCGATTCGAAGGTCGCTGCCAGGATGGTCAATGTTCGATCTGGAATGCCACACTTCCTGGCGATGACAGCCGCCCGACGAAACTCTCCATGCGCCAGCGCAGCGCAACGGCATACACCGTCGGCTTCAATGGCGGCGAATACGCCGGTGTCATCACCTTCACAGCCCCCCTCAAGGTCAATACCTTCTCCAATCGCGCCGGGTTCATGGACCTGGTGTGGCCCGACCTGCCTGGCAAGACCTATGCCGCATGGGTCGAACAATTAAAAACATCTTTCTGGCCCGAGGAAATGAAACGACTCCAGGCCATCGAGCGCGAAGACACGGGCACGCGCCTGGCGCACCGGACCTCGGGCTGGATCGAGATCCTTGAAGCCAACGAGGACATGGTCAGCGGCCTGATGACGGTGACGCAACCAGGATCGACCCGGCGCGAAGCCTTCGTCTGGCTCCGGCGGGAGGACGAGTTAATGACGGACGAGGCCTGGCTCAACACGCCGGCCAATGGCAGGGATATTTCCCTCCTGGCCCTCAACAACGGCCACGCCGAGACCGACGCGTCCTACATGGAGTGGCTGCGGGAGACGGGCTATGCGCATACGCTGCCGGTCCGCTACGGCCTCCTCGCCACGACGGATTTCCACATCGTCTACGGCGACGACCTGAATGCCCTGCCGGCATCGGTGGTGCGGCCGTACGTCAAGAAGAAGTACTGGCGGTATTTCCACTGGCCCGACAAATAGGCCTCATCCGCGTCGCATATGGAAACGAGCGAGTTACTGCGCAAGGTGCGCCGGATCGAGATCAAGACCAGACGACTTAGCCGGCATTTCTTCTCCGGGGATTATCACTCCGCGTTCAAGGGCCGCGGCATGTCATTCAGTGAGGTGCGGGCCTACCAATACGGCGACGAGGTGCGCAATATCGACTGGAACGTCACGGCGCGCACGGGTGATCCCTATGTCAAGGTCTTCGAGGAGGAACGCGAGCTCACCATCCTCCTC
>CAYMLN010000050.1:0-9721 GCA_964391045.1 uncultured Saprospiraceae bacterium | reverse complement strand
TTGGTCAATCCTCTTCGGGTGGGATGCGCGGCATACCTTCGACCGCGGCGGGGACATCGCGACCGGCATCATCCGGGATGTCGACGATCGGGGGCGACTTGTTTTGGAAAATGAAAACGGCGCGCGCGACGCCTTCTACGCGCACGAGATCAAATGGCAACGATGAATACGGCAGCGATCCTGACCATTGGCGACGAACTCATGATCGGCACGACGGTCGACACCAACAGCGCATGGATGGGCCGGTGGCTCGACGAGCACAACTGGCGCATCGCATGGCGGGTGAGTTGCGGCGACACCCTCGAGGCCATCACCGACGGCATCCGCCAGTGCATGGATCGGGCCGACCTCGTCCTCGTCTCCGGCGGCCTCGGCCCGACGAATGACGACAAGACCATCGAGGCACTCTGCGCATACTACGGCTGTAAAGCTGTCTGGCACGAACCCACCTGGCAGCGCGTCGAACAGGTCCTGCGCAGCTACAATCGCGAAGCCACGCCGCTGCACCGCAAGCAATGCTACCTGCCGGAGATCGCCACCGCGGTGCGCAACGACCGCGGCACGGCACCCGGCATCGTCATCGAACGCGACGGCAAGATCCTCGTCTCGATGCCCGGTGTGCCGTCCGAAATGAAACATCTCCTCGGCGAAAAGATCGGCCCCACCTTGCCTGTGGCCGGCCATGTCGAGCACCGCTACATCCGCACGGCCGGCGAAGGCGAAAGTGTGATCGCGGGCAAGATCGAAGACATCGAGGCCGCACTGCCGGAAGGCATTCACCTGGCGTATCTGCCCTCCTTCGGCATCGTCACCCTCCGGTTATCCGCCTACGAACCCGGCCATACGGCCGTCATGGACCAGGTGCAGCGCGAGATCGCGGCGCGCCTCGGCCACCTCGTCTACACCCTCGGCACGGAATCGCTCTCCCTGGCCATCGGCAATCTGCTTCGGTCCCGCGGTCAGACCCTCGGCACGGCCGAGAGTTGCACCGGCGGCTACCTCGCCCACCTCATCACCTCGGAGGCCGGTTCGTCCGACTATTACCGCGGCTCCGTCATCGCCTACGCCAACGACATCAAGACCGGCTTGCTCGACGTCGATATCGAAGACCTCTCGATGGCCGGCGCCGTCAGCGAAGAAGTCGTCGCCGACATGGCCGCCGGCCTGCGCACGCGCCTCAACGTCGACTGGGCCCTCGCCACGAGCGGCATCGCCGGCCCTGGCGGCGCCACCCCCTCCAAGCCCGTCGGCACGGTCTGCCTCGCCTGCGCCGGCCCCGGCGGCGTCAAGACCCGACGCGTACAATTCAACCGCGACCGCGCGGGCAATATCGAGTCCGCCGCAGTCGCTGCGCTCACGATACTCTGGAGAGAAATCCAGTGAAGAGCTAAAAACGAAAAGCTAAAAACGAAAAGTTATCTGCGGTCTCCCAATGAAAAATGAAAAGTGAACAGTGAAAAATTAATAACGAAAAGTTGTCTGCGGTCTCCGGGTGTTTAATGTGCAGTATGGGGTGGATGGAAGAAGAGATGCATTAAAGTGAGGGTTGTGCGCTCAGCGCCTCCGTGAGAAACATCAAAGACACAAGGCAATTACCAGCGAATAACGTAAAACGAAAAGCCTGGAGAAATACGGAGAAGATGCCTCTTTTCAAGAAGGATCGTCTTTGCTCCCGAGTTTGAAGGGCGAAGCCCTGACACCTTATTAGCCCGGGTAAATAATAAAAATGTTTGTCCCGATCCCGCAGCGACGGGATCGGTCAATGCACGCAGGGGTCACGACCTAAGTAGCTGCCGCTCCTCCGGAGCTGGTCGCGAACTATGAAAAGCTAAAAACGAAAAGCTAAAAACGAAAAGTTGTCTGCGATCTCCCACCAGAAAATGAAATAGAAATATTGTTTTTGATGAAGAGCCGGCTAAAGTGAGGATCCTGCACTCCGCGTCTCCGTGCGAAATGTGACATCTCCCCTGCCCGAACCATTCCTGTACATAGACCGGACGGTAAATAAAATGGGCCCACCGTTTCGGCAGGCCCATTTTTATTTACGATTGCGCGCGCGCTAGTCCGCCCCGTCGGCGCGGGCGCGGTCGAGCGTATAATTCGCCACGTCGATCCCCTGGAGGTTGCCGTTATCACAGTCGAATACCCAGTGGATGCCCCCGTACGCGCGGGAGATGGCCGCTTCGAGCGCCCACTCGCGGAAGAGCGAGCCCTCCTGCGGGAAGATGTAGGTCATGACCTCGGCCGCCGCACCGCTGAACGACGCGTGCCCCGACGGATAGCTCGGGAAGTTGGGCGTACCCGCGATGGTGCGCAGGTCAGGAATGAGGTTGATCGGCCGCGGATAGTGGAAGTAGTACTTCGAATCCCAGCAGGCGATGGCGGCATCCATCATCGCCATATTGAGGTAGGCGAAGCCGCGGGCCGTGCGCAGCGGGTTGAGCTTGTACTTGATGGTATACTCCTTCATGAACCGGTTCCAGTGTCCGGGCGGCGTGTACGTGCTGATGCCGTCTTCCCAGAAATTGGCGATCTGGCGCTGCTCGAGCGTACGGTTGTCGGCGAAGTCGATGATCTGGGCTTCGTCGGTGAGGTACTCGGCCGAACCGGGTGCGGGCGGAACGGTCAGGCGCACATCCTCGACATTGGGCACATTCCACATCCGCACCTGGCCGTACAAGGGTACGAGGCCTACAGGACGTTTGGGAATCTCCAGGTTTTCCCACTTCCAGCCGAACCGGTCAAATGCGGCCTGCGCAATCGAGTCAGACACGGGCTTCGGGCATTGTGCCTTGCTCATCTTGTCGCTGGCTGCGCGGGCGAGGGCGACCTTGGCCACTTCCGATCCGATGACCGCACCGGCGTCGATGTCGCTCTGTACATTGACCCCGGCCCACTTGAGACTGTTCATGTGCTCGGTGGCGAGCTGGGCGAGGTATTCCTTTTCCAGCGGGAAGAGAGCGCCCAGGATGTCGCGCGAAACCGTTGCGATCACTGCGCCATCGGACGGGTACGACGGGATATTATTGTCGACATAGGCGACCGGGATCGTGTTGTCCACCTTGCCCGGCGCGGGACGGTTGTAGAGAAACTGGTAATGGCAGGCCGTAATGAGGCCGTCGAACTGCCCAACGCTCAGGTACGCCAATGCACGCACGGCGTAAGGCGGATGGGCGAAGGGGAAGTTGGGAATGCCTCCGGGATTGGCCGGATTGGGCAGCGTATAGGTCCCGTCGTCATTGGGCCCCGGGATCAGGTTGTACTTGGCGATAAGTTCGAGGGCGATCTCGTTCCAGCGGAGCACGGGATTGTTTGTCCAATACTCGACAGCAGCCTGCTGCTCGCCGGTGCGGCCCGATGCGGCCGCCTTGACGTCGGCCAGTTCGGCGAGGTACTCGGCCGACTGGATGTCAGTCGGCGCGTCGATCTGGATCTGCTCATTGCTGCTGAGCAAGACAGGGACCCACTGCCCGCCGGTCGGATCATTCTTGGAGAAGGCATAATCGGTGTATTCTGCCTGGGTAGGCAGGTCTTCGTCGCAACCCGCGAGAAAAAGAATGGAGAAGCCGGCCAAGACGGTCAGCCGAATGAGATGTATGATGGATTTCATGTCGTCAATGGATTAGAACTGAAAATGGATCAGGGATTAATTCATATCCCCTTTGCCCCGGGGCAGGGAAGGCCGCGTACCGCTGACGCTGATAATATAAGTCAGGCCGACCCCGAAATGGGTTGACTTGCCCATGTTGCGGCCGCTCAGCGTCGTGTTGAAATACGCCAGGGCACCCAGGCCTGCGGGCTTGCTGAGGTAGATCTGGGCCAACGCGCCGACCTGGCCGACATCCACCTTGTTGGTCGGCTGGGGCTTGGAATAGGCCCGGATATCGTCGCCGCTCGTGGACGCGAGGCCTGTATACTGGGCCTGCACCTTCAACCCATGATTGAAGAACCACTGACCCACGACAAACTGATAGTGCCATGCACTGGGCACATCCATCATATTGGTGTAATAGATCTGGCCGTCCTGGTAGTAGGAATCCCGGTCGACTTCGGCCTGGCCTCGCCAGAGATGGGCGGCCGTACCGCGGATATAGAGCCCGGAGTCAAACTCATACTCCAGGATCCCGCGAAGGCTGAGCTCCGATGCGCCAAAACCGATGCTGTATGGCCGGTAGTCGGCGTTGTAATTCGACACCGGGGTCATGAAGCCCACAGTGGTCAGGGCAGACAGGTACCCCTTCCCCATTGGCTTGTAGAGCCATTCTGACTTGAGAAAGAGGGACAGGTCAGCGATCCCGCGGGCACCGTCCAGCCGTCCGCCGGTCGGGTCCGTGGAATACGAAGACACAAAGGGAAGGCCAATCATCAGGTTGTGATGCTTGACCAGGCCGATCGCCGTCATAAACTCGACGTAATCGCGATTGACCACGTTGACGGTGGCGTTGGTGCGCAGCGACGTGCCCTCCCAGTACTCGTCAAATGAGCTGTACTCGTACGTCAGGGCCGAACATATCTCGCCGGGCTGCATCAGTATGGCATCGAGCGGCGTCTGGGCTGACGCCTTTGGCGCGATCGCCAAAAACCCTATGCCCAGCATCATGCAGGACACACGGCACATAGAATAGGTAAATAGGTTGAACATAATGGTGGTGTGTGAAGTGATGGGAATATGCGACCCGGCAAGCCTGTTGCCGGGAGAGAAGGGATAATCGCGCCAAATGTAAAAAAAAAGACATAGCCCTCCCGAACAGCCGACAGCCGTCGGTCAGCGGCCCGCCCGTCGCAATGCCCCCAGAATATGGGCCAGGTGATGCTCGCAGTGCCAGCCGTAGTTCATCACCACCTGCCGGAGTTGCAGCGCCTTTTCATATTCCGGATGAATGAACCGCCGGTCCCACTCGGCCGGCGTCAGGGCGTTGAGCAGGCCTGTCCACCGCCGGTGCAGGCCGTCGAGCAGGTCCAGCGACATGCTCACGGGGAGTCGACTGTCCGGCAGCCCGGCCCATTTCTCCTGGTCATACGGCTTGATGATGGGGATATCCTCCGTCAGCGTAAGCTTGAACCGCACATAAGCATTGGCATGGCTGTCGGCGCAGTGATGCACGACCTGGCGGATCGTCCACCCGCCTTCTCGGTACGGGATATCGAGGACGTCGTCCGGGAGCCGCTCCACCGCATGGCGCATCTTTTCGGGAAAAGCCTCCAGCGTGTGGATCGCGTGCCGGATCTCCGCCGGACTCACATCCATCGGCACGACAAACTTGCCGATCGGGTAGCGCAGGGTTTCGAGCGTGGCATCCATGCTTCTAAGGTACCACACCCAACTTCGTAAAACAACCTCAATCCGGGTTCATTGTGCTTCTTCCTCTAGATTACGCCGCTTACCAAGAACAGTTTGTCACATTTCCCACTGAGGCACAGATGCGCGGTCCATTTTGCTTTAGCAGGCAATAATTATTTTATAGCCCACTCCCATTCATATTTCCCCTTGAGCACACAGACCCTCATTCAAATCCTAACATTACCACCAAGCTTTTAGCTTTTCACTATTAGTTTTTAACTCCACCTACACATTACCCATTACACATTAACCAAATAACCCCTAACCTCTAACCTCTAACCTCAAAACCATACTCCCTATCCATCGAATTCCCCTAAATTCGACCCCATGTCCCTGGTCATCACGCTCGATCAACAGGAACGCGACTTCATTGCCGCGTGCGTCGCCGGCGAACGGTGGGCGCAGAAGGCGTTGTACGAGACGCACTACGGCGCCCTCATGGGCGTGTGCCTGCGGTATGCGAGCAACCGGGACGATGCCCAGGACATCCTGCACGAGGGCTTCATCAAGATCCTGAACAATATCGGCAGGTACCAGCCCGGTACCTCGCTGCTGGCCTGGATGCGTCGGATCATCGTCAACACGGCGATCGACTATTACCGGATGCAAGCCCGGCGGCGAACCGAGGACCTCGAGGCCGCCTACGACGTACAGAGCTACGAGCCGGACGCCCTCAGCCAGCTGACGGTCCAGGAAATCATCGGCTGCATACAGCGGTTGACCCCCGCCTATCGTTCTGTCTTTAACCTGTACGTGGTCGACGGCTATTCGCACAAGGAGATCGCCGACATGCTCGACATCACGGAGAGCACCAGCCGGTCGAACCTCGTGAAGGCCCGGGCGAAACTGAAGGAATTGCTGACCCACATGACATCGACGAATGGCCGCTGATCCCTGGGATGACCGGTTGCGCGAACGCCTCGGCGACTACGCCGAGGAAGGCCTGCCGTCGGCTTGGGACGACATGGCCCGCCGGCTCGACCAGGCGGCCGGCCCGTCCGATCCGGCCGACCAGCCCCTGCGGGAGGCGCTTGCGGACTTCCGGGCCGAGGGCCCGGTGACCGGCTGGGACCGCATCGCTACTACCCTCGATCAGGCCGATCACGCCTGGGAGGAGACCCTTCGCCGCAAAGTCGCATCGTTCGAGGCGCCGGCCGATCCGCATGGTTGGAGTCAGTTTGTCGGGTACTGGCGCGACAGCCGCTTCGTCCGCACGAAGCTCATTCTCCTTAAAGGGATTGAAGCTATGGCGTTGCTCCTTATTGTGCTGACGTTTACCCGCCAGGGCGCTTTCCACATTCCTTCGCCGACGAACCTTGACGCACCGGCCATCGCCGGCCTTGACGAGCGTACGGCCAGCCATCCGCAGGTCAGTTCACCCGTCGAAACACGGCAAGGCGATCAGGTGGATCCCGCCTCCACCCGGCAGGCCTTCGATCGGGCGCAGGTACTGAAATCTTCAACAGCTTCCGGCGAGGTAGCTGGCATGAGGACTGTTGGGCCGGATGCCCTTCAGGGTCCGCTGCCCGCGATTACGCAAAACAGCACAAACGCAGCATCGACAACCGCAGAAGAGATGTTGGCCGCATACCCGGTCATCGGCCCGGTTGAAGACATGCACGCCGAGGATGGAACAGGCAACGCGCAAATCGCAGCGATGCTTCTCGAGGATTCGAATCCTGCGGTTACCCCGACACCACTTTCAACACGGGAAGCGAATAATGAAATTGCACCTGTCGATCCGCTCGATATTCTCCTGGCACGTGACGAACCGTCCATCCCGCTTCCCGAGCCCAGCCGGAAAACAGGCCGCTCCGCAGCGGAATTGAGTGTCTTCGCCCTGGCGGACATGAGCGCCTTGCGCATGTCGGAAGAGCGCATCTACAGCCTTGGCCAGCAGGTCGTCTTCCCCGAGAAGCGGCTGTATTCCCAGGGATTTGGCGGCGGGATCACGATCGCCACGGGCCATCCCCGCTACGCCCTGGAAACGGGCATCCTGTATAGCTCGCGCACGTTCAGCCCGGGCCGCATGGTGACGCTTGGCAACGCCCTCGACAACAGCACGGTAGATTTCCAGGCCCTGCGCCTGCAGCTCGTCTCGGTGCCGCTGCAAGGTCGCATCCGCCTCGACCGCAAGGGCCGCATCCAGACCTATGCCGCGGGTGGCATGACCTTTACGGTGGTGGCGCAGTCTGACCTCGACGTCGTATCCTCCTACAATTTCACCTCCCTGGCGGCGGGGGCCGATCCCAACAGCGATCCCGTCATCGCCCGCACGCTGCGCGAGACCCGCCGGATCAGCGAGACGCTCCGCGACGGCGCGCCCTTCAGCTCGAAGAACTACGTCAGCCTCAATGGCGGCCTCGGCGTGGAGTATGTGATCATGCACCACAAGAAGCTCTTCCTCCAGGCGCAGGCCCAGTACCAGATCCCCAACCTGGAATTCAGCAACCACAACGGCAAGGACCTGCGGGCGCTCGTCGTCCAGGCCGGCCTGCGGTCGTCGCTCGGGTACTGACCTGCCGGCCCCGATGGGCCAAATGGATTACCTTTGCCGCCTTACCCAATCCGCACTGCTCATGTCCGCCATTCTCCGCCGGGGTACGCTCGCCCTGTTCATCGCCTTCGTCGCCTCGGTCGCCGTGTTCGCGCAACCGACGATCACGATCGATGACATCTGGACCAAGGGAACGTTCCGCACGCGCGGCGTGCCGGGCTTCAACTTCATGCTCGACGGCCGGCATTACACGACCCTCGAAGGGAATAACATCCTGCGGTACGACCTCACGACCGGCAAGCTGGTCGACACGCTGCTCGACATCGGTGCCCTCGGGCTGCCTGAAGAATCCCGCCAGGCGGACGACTACTCCTTCAGCAGCGACGAGGCCTCTATCCTCCTGACGTCCGGGACGGAGTCCGTCTACCGCCATTCGACCCGTGAATGGACCTACATCTACAACCGCACCTCCGGCCGTGTCTTTCCCCTGAGCAAGGAGGGCAAGCAGATGCATGCCACCTTCTCGCCCGACGGCAGCCGTGTGGCGTATGTGCGGGACAACGACCTCTACATCTACGCCGTGGCCACCGGCACCACGACCCGCGTGACGGATGACGGCAAATGGAACCACGTGATCAACGGCTCCTGCGACTGGGTCTATGAGGAGGAATTTTCATTCACAAAAGCCTTCGCATGGTCGCCCGACAGCCGTCACCTCGCCTACTATCGCTTCGACGAGAGCCGCGTGCCGGAATTCACGATGACCAACTATACCGGTGAATTGTATCCCGAATACGAGACATTCAAGTACCCGAAGGTGGGCATGCCCAATTCGCTCGTCAGCGTCCACATCTACGACACACAAACACAGGCCAAGGCCAAGGTCGATCGCGACAGCGAGCCGGACGGCTATATCCCCCGCATCAAGTGGACGGAAAAGCCCGGCAAGCTTTGCGTCTTCTGGATGAACCGCCACCAGAACCAGCTGGACCTACTGCTGGCCGACGCCACCAACGGACGCACGAGCGTGATGCTCCATGAGGACAGCCCCTACTACATCGACATCACGGACGACCTGACCTTTCTTTCCGGCCAGGATGCCTTCCTCTGGACGAGCGAGCAATCCGGCTACCGGCACATCTACCTCTACGGCATGGACGGAAAGCTCAAGCAGGCCCTGACCTCGGGCAACTGGGAAGTGACCGGGTTCTACGGCATCGACGAGAAGAACAGTACGGTCTACTACCAGGCCGCCACGCGTTCGCCGATGGAGCGCGAGATCTGCAGCGTGGACCTCAAGGGCAAGAACCGGCGGTTCCTCGCCGACCAGCCGGGCACCAACAGCGCGCAATTTTCCACGACCTACGACCTCTATGTGCTGAACCACGCGACGGCCAACACGCCGCCCACTTACGGCGTCTACGACCGCGCCGGCAAGCTCGTCCGCGAACTCGAGACCAACGAACAGGCCCGCAAGCGGCAGGCGGAATACGGCGTCCAGCCGGTCGAATTCTTCTCCTTCACGACCTCAGAGGATGTGCTGCTCAACGGCTACATGATCAAGCCGTACAACTTCGACCCGACCCGCAAGTACCCCGTGCTCATGACCGTCTACGGTGGCCCGGGCTCGCAGGAAGTAGTCGACAATTGGTTCGGCAACGACTACTGGTGGTTCCAATCCCTCGCACAACAGGGGTATGTCGTCGCCTGCGTGGACAACCGTGGCACCGGCGGCCGCGGCGAGTCGTTCAAGAAGATGACGTATCTCCAGCTCGGCCATTACGAGACCCTCGACCAAATCGAGGCGGCCCGCTATCTCGGCCAGCAAACCTATATCGATCCCGCCCGCATCGGCATCTTCGGCTGGAGCTACGGCGGCTACA
>CAYMLN010000049.1:0-9747 GCA_964391045.1 uncultured Saprospiraceae bacterium | reverse complement strand
ACACGCGTAGGATGATTGCCCGATACCGAGCCGGTCGGCCATGTATTCCTGTGAGTAGCCCTTGGATTCCCGCACGGCGCGCAGGTAGCGGCCGAATTTATCGGAATACCGCATGAGGAAATCGGTTTAACTGGTGAAGTATTGGCTAAGCCGTTAGGAAAAATAAGGCTTACCGGGCAATTTTGAAACACAGTTGAAACGACCGCCCGGAATTATGCAAAGGGGCCGGCGGTCAGGTTTGATCTTGCCAAACAGCTTCACCCGTGAAAACAAGTATCCTCTTTGCCTTCCTCTTGCTCTTTGCGAATCATCCGCTTACGGCCCAACAGGCCGATCCCGCGCTTCAGGTGATCGAAGGCGGCAAGCTCATCGTCGACCTCATCCAGGCGCTGGGCAGTAAATCGGGCACGCCAAAGGACCCGGGTTGCAAGAACCGTCATGCCGATCTCTGTGTTGAGAACAAGGCCGCCTCCTCGCTCAACGTATCGCTTGAATGCCGGGCCACCGGCCAGAAGCGCGACCTCGTCATCCTGCCCGGCGGACGCGAATGCTGCCTGCAGTTGCAGGTGGGCGTGTGGACCTATGACCTCCGACCGACCGGCGCGATGGCCTCCATGCGCAAGGGAGATATCCGTATCGAAGACTGCCAGGACCTGCTCATGCAGATCAAATAAAGGCATCGCACCCGACCGGCTCGTCCCGAGGCGCCCGGGCGCCGGTATTGCATGCCCAGCGGGCTACCGAAACCGCTCGACCAAGAAGTAGGACTTCACCATGCCCAGGATGCTGCCGGTGCAGGATCCGGGAAAATGAAAACAAATCCTCCAATGATGAAATCAAACATGTTCACCCCCACCTGCATGCTGCTGGCCATCATCCTGGTCTCCTCCACGATGCACGCACAGGCCCCGTCAGTCGGTACGTTCCGCGATGGAATCGGCACGATCACGGATGAGACGACGGCCTCGAAGATCATCCTCTCGGGCCTGCCGGCGACCGCGAAGGCAGTCAACCTCAACATTCTGTTCGAGCCCGAAAGCGGGAAGTATTTCCTGGCGGCAGAGATCCGCAATGCGTCCATTTCCGGCCGGGCGATCGAATTGACCAACGAAGGTGGACGGCTGGTGGCTCCGGGTGGCCCTGCCCTCGAGATCACCTGTATAGGGGACAAATGTGGGCGATGTGTCCCGATCCTCGAGCAGAAGTGGAAAGTCCGGTGTTCCTGCGAGGATTCACCGCTACAGCCGGGATATTCTTGCAGCATGACGTCGAAGGTCATCATCTCTATGTGGTAGATGCACACATCCTGTAGGCAGGAGGCCTTGCCAGCCTCCTGCATTTTCTTTATATTCCTTGGCCCATCGGCTTAATTGTAAGTCCCAAACCAATACCCGACGAATGCGTACCTCCTGCCTGCTCAAGTTGTCCATTATCGTGTTGACAGCCCTTGCCGCCGGTCCGTTGACTGGCCAGATACACCTGGGAACCACATTGGAAGAATTGAATGCAAACCGGATGAGCCATTCGGCCTTGGCCTACGATGTAGCCTTCAGGGCAAAGTTGTTCTCCACGCCCGAGGCTACGCGCTACAAAGGGACGGTGGAACTGGAACGGGTACAGGGAGACACCCTTTTCGGCGGGCATTTGAGCCTGGACATGGATTCTGTGTGGTTTGGTTATGACGGGAAGCAGATCATGAAGGCCCTCCGGTCGGCGTCCAGGATCGCCTACGCGGATCCAGTCGATGATCCGTATTATGCGATCAAGGGCAATATTGTGCAGAACCTGATCGATGATGGATTTCTTGAGCAACGAACTGTATTGCTGGATATCCTGGATGATCCGTCGATCCGCATCAGCCATCAGGATACGAGCTTCAGGGATCGAACATGCCTGGCTATTGAGGTGCTGTTGCCTGATCAGGGCGAATTCACGGGCCAGCGCTATTTTATGATCATCGATACATCGCTGGACGCCATTGTGCACAAGACAATGTCTGTCTTTTTCCAGGGCGACGAGCAACGCTTCACATGGGACTATAGCAACCTCAGGTTCGGTCAGCATGCGGCATTCGGGCAGTTTGAGCCCGGCCATCTCGAGTCCTATGCAACGATCGAGATCGTTCGGCGCGAGGCGGAGGAGGGCGAGTCGATGGCGTTGCCGATTCAACCTGAGCGTCTTCGCGGACGCCTGTTGGGCGGGGAGGAGGCCTTTAGTATGGATGCCGTTGAGGCAGATTATATCATCCTCGATTTCTGGTATGCCGCGTGCTATCCATGCATCAAGAGTATCCCCCACATCAATCAGCTGCATGCTGCGCTGAAGGACAGGGACGTGGCGATCTACGGGGTCAACCCGATCGACCAGCCGGTAAAGGAAGCAGCCCGGCTGGAGAAATTCATGCGCAACAACGCGATGCGTTATCCGACCATTATGCCCGATGTGGAACTCCAGGACGTCCTCAATGTGCCGGGCTATCCCACGCTGCTGGTCCTCGATGCCGGACGAAATGTGATCTTTTCATCCACAGGATACAGCGAGACCCTTTTTGAGGAAGTAATGGCTTTCCTCGGTCCCCATTTGAAGTAGATCGATCCGGTCGGTCGTTAACCGGCACAGCCATCCTTGGGCCTATTCGATTGCCGGATCGCCAGGGCCGGTCCTTGTGTCTTTGGCATGTTCAGTGCCCAGCCAGGAGGCATGAATTCATGTTCACATGGCCAGGAGCATCAGGTGTCCTTTCCGCATGAAAGGTAACGACGTCATGGCTTTGGAGAGCCGGTGGAATCCATGAGGGCACGCTTCGCCATGATTTGTCGGGCGCAGTATCCGGTGGAAGGACCGATCGCGCGGCACGGTTCAATGATGCCCGTGCCCTCCGTCACCACTGCGAAAGGGCGCATGCGCGTAGGAAAGCGTTTCCGGCTTGCCCGAGCCTTGCGTGAGCCTGTACGCCTTATTAAGCGCAAGGCCGGTATACGTCTCATCCGGACAATCCCTGCACGGCCATTGCACGTTCACCGACTTGATCGCAGTGGCCTTGCCGAGCCCGATCTCCAGGGCAAGGCTGTTGCCGCCAAATGACGCACCCGATGTGACCGTCCGGTGAATCTGTCGTTCTTGACCGCCTTCGTCAACCGTGACCATGACCCGGGCGCCGATCGCCGGCCGGTTGGCCTTTGTTCCTGTCAGGTTGAGGACGAGCCAGTTGTTGTTGTCGAAATTCGGATTCTCAAAGAGGCAATTATAGTAGCCGTCGCCATCGAACGAGCCGCCGATCTCAACGTAGATGTCTTCGTCGCCGTCATGGTCAAGATCGCCGAAGGCAACGCCATGTCCCTTCTGGACATTGCCGAATCCACCGGCGTACGTCACATCAGCAAAGCGCGAACCGTTCACGTTGAGGTACATCTTATTGGGCACCAGGCTTTGGTAGGCGGGATTGCCCGTGGCGAGGTAAAAGTCAAGGTATCCGTCCACGTTGATATCCCCGAAATTGCAGCCCATCGTGAAGGCGACTTCCGTCAAGCCCATGGGCAGGCTGACATCCTCGAACTGCATGTTGCCCTTGTTTTTATATAGCTTGGGAAGCATGCCCGGATTTGCCCGGCCCAAATGGCTTTCCATCCATGCGGCGGCCGGGGTGCCGTCGTTGTTGAATGCCGAGGAGAAGAGGTCTTCGTGGCCGTCGTTGTTGAAGTCGAAACTCCAGCACGGGAAGGCATTCATGGGCAATCCGGCATTTGCTTTTGAAAAGGCGGGCAGGAAGGCCGACCGTCCTTCTGCACCGGCATTAACGAACAACAAATTGAGCGTGTCCAGTGTCGAAAAATAAAGATCCGGGTAGCGGTCATTGTTGACATCGGTCGGGACGGAGCCCTTGATGAAATAATTGCCCTTCAGGCCCCATTGCGCTCCCTGCTCGGTGAACGTACCGTTCCCGTTGTTGATGTATAGCTTGATCCCACGCTTGTAGTCGCCGATCGATTCATTGCCCATGGCCACGTCCAGCCAGCCGTCAAGGTTGAAGTCAGCCCAGGAGGAGTTCTGGCAGGCACCGACATGCCGGAGACCGGAGGTCACTGTCACGTCCTCGAATCGCTTACCCGTATTGCGCAACAATGTGCTGGGGATATCCCCCTCGGTGCGGTACCAGGCGCCGCGCATGAGCAGGAGGTCAAGCCACCCGTCGTTGTCGATGTCGGTCTGGCTGAAGTTGAGGATGCCCACATGTTGCGACAAGCCGTATTCCTCGGCGCGGTCCGTGAAGGTGCCATCCCCATTGTTGACGTAAAAGTTCATCCCTTCGTGCGCGCCCCACGAGGACACCACGATGTCGAGCCAGCCGTCATTCGTAAAGTCATCCACGACGGCACCCCCCGCGAGGCTTAACGTGTTGACCCCCAGGTCAGCCGCCACATCCCGAAACCTCGGGATTTCAATCTCCGAGGTGAACCATGCCGGATCGATGACGTATTCTTTTGGCACTTTTGCGGGGTATTCCCCGAGGGTTTGATACGCGATGTTGAGCAAGTACCGGACCTCAAGGTCTTCGGGGAATTCCTCCAGGCATTGGGTGAGTACCTTCACGGCATTCCTGGAACCCTCCTGGGCGGTATGCACGCCGCCGCCGGCAATGGGAATAAAACAGGATTCGTGGTTATGGCCTTCGATGCAGTTCTCGATCTCCCCCTTCCGCAACCAGGCTACGCTGACCAGCACGAGGATGTTGCGTTTAACCTCCGGGGGCAAGGCGATCTTGTTGTCATGGAGGAACTTGAGCACATAGTTGAACAAGCTGATCGATTCATCGGTGCGGCCGCATTTCAATAATTCGAAAGCGTAACCGACGGTCAGGTTGATCTTCTTGCCGGTGTCCGTTTCCCGATCCATTTGATCCTTGAGGAGGACCAACCGTTCCGCATTAAACGTATACGGCACATTCTGGATGTTTACCCTTTGGTAGGCCTCTTGCACCAGTTTACGCGTGTCCGTCTCGCCGCCAGTCTCAGGTTTAGGCTCATCCTTACAGGACCATGTCGTACTGAGCAAGACAACCATGAGGCCCATCCATGAAATTACATTCCGTCGCATAGCCCGCAAAGATAGGACGTTGCCCGGCCCGATGGCGTTGCGCGAGGACGGGAATGTTACGTGACATGACCGCATTTGGTGATATTTGCATCCGGGATGTCCGTGCCCTGGTGGCATCACCCGGACACCTCGGAATGACCCGATGGATAAGCGCTTCATTTCATTTTACGACATCGCATGAGCCTGGTCAACGACTTCAACGATTACCGGCAGCGGATGAACGACCTCATCCTCTCGCACGACAACAAGGTCATCAAGCGTTTCTTCAGCCTGGACAACCAGACCTATGAGGACGGCGCGCTTTCCGAGGTAACCAAGGAATTGCTCGGCCTCGTCGCCTCCATGGTCTTGCGCTGCGATGACTGCATCCGCTATCACCTGGGACGTTGCCATGAACTCGGCGTGAGCAAGGAGCAGGTCTATGAGGCATGCTCCGTCGCCCTGGTCGTCGGCGGATCGATCTTCATCCCGCACATGCGGCGGGCGGCGGAGTATTGGGAGGCGCTGGAGGCGGGAAAGTAGCCAGGTCGCAGGTCGACCATTTTCACGGCCGGGTTCATGCCTGTGAAAGGAAGGCGTTGACAAGTTCGTCCCACTCCCGCTCAAGGGAAATCGCCGGCCGGTTCCTGCCGGCGCGGCGGTACCAGTAATCCGCATTCCACAAGTCTCCTTCCTTGCGGTGCAGGTAAGCATGCACCCACGCGGCATCCGGTGTGTCGATGTCCTGTGCGATGTCGTGGCTTCCCGCCCAGTCGCCCTTGCGATCCAGCCACAAGGCCTTGAGCAGCGGCGACAAGGTGTCCGGCGGGGTTGCCGATGCAAGACTGCGATGGAATTCGACGCTGTCCATGGCCCCTGGTCCGGTCAATGATGGTGGCCTGAGTGGCCTTCGGCCGCCTTGAATTTGGCTGGCGTGTAAGGCAGCGGCTTGGGTGCGGCTTCGCCTTGCGTGAGGGCATAGGCCGCGTTGACCGACAGGCCGGCGAAGGTTTGGTCCGGACAATCCCGGCACGGCCACGAGACGACTACATCACGGATCTCGGTCGCCTTCCGCAGGCCGATCTCAAGGGCGAGGCTATTCGCGCCAAACGATGCGCCGGAGGTCACGGTCCGGTAGATCTTGCGTTCAAGGCCGCCCTCCACCACGGTGACGGCGACCCGCGCGCCGATTGCCGGGCGGTTGGCCGTCGTGCCGGCCAATTTCAGGACGACCCAGTTGTTGCCGTCCGGGTTGGGGTTCTCGAACAGGCAGTTGTAGAAGCCGTCCCCTTCATAAGCGCCGCCGATCGTGCAGTACAGGTCCTCGTCGCCGTCGCGGTCCAGGTCGCCGAAGGAGACCCCGTGCCCTTTTTGGATATTCGAGAAGCCGCCGGCGTAGCTCACGTCGGCAAATCGCTTTCCCTCCATATTGAGGTACATCTTGTTTGGCACCAGGCTTTGGTACAGCGGATTGCCCGTGGCGAGATAGAAATCCAGGAATCCGTCGACATTGATGTCGCCGAAGTTGCAGCCCATGGTGAACACGACCTCATTGAGGCCGAGTGCCTGCCCGATCTCCCGGAAAGCCAACCGGCCGTCGTTTCGGTAGAATTTGGGAAGCATGGCAGTGTTGACCTGGCCCATATGATCCTGCATCCAGTGCGTAGCCGGATCGGCGTCGTTGCTGAAGCCGGAAACGAACATGTCCTCGTCCCCGTCATTGTCATAGTCGAAGCTGAAGCAGGGAAAACTGTTCTTCGGATTGGGCATGACGGGCTCGCCGGGAGGCGGCGCGAACCCGACCGCCCCGTCAGCATTTGTATTGCGCAGAAACACGTTTGGTTCCATGTTGACCGACATATACAAGTCGGGGTATTTGTCATTGTCGGCATCGAATAGTTGGCAACCCTTGAAGTAGGCGTTCTGCGTCAGGCCATATTCGCCGGAGGCAAGCCTGAAGGTATTGTCCCGCTGGTTGATATAGAGGTCGATGCCCTTGGGGTATTGCTCGATGGATTCGTTGGCGATGACAAGGTCCAGCCAACCGTCCAGGTCCACGTCCGCCCAGGCAGCGGCCTGTGAAGGCGCGTTCTTTGTCAGGCCGGCGGCCAGCGTGATATCGGTGAAGCCGCCCTTGCCGGTGTTCAGCAAGAGCGTCTTCGGGATCTCCCCGTGCGCGCCGAAATACCAGGCACCACGAAGCAGGAGGATGTCAAGCCAGCCGTCGTTGTTGATATCGGTCTGGTTGAGATGCAACACCCCGGTCTGTCCGTCGAGGCCATAGGCATCCGTTTGATCCGAAAAGGAACCATCCCCGTTATTGACATAGAACACCAGTTCCTCGTCGATACCCCATGAAGTCACGACCATGTCAAGCCAACCGTCATTGGTGAAATCATCGATGATGACCCCCCCGGCCAGGCTGAAATTGTCGACGCCCATCAGGCCGGCCACGTCCGTGAACGCCGGAAACGCTTCCCCTTTGAACCAGTCCGGCGGGATGCGATACGCCGCCGGGACCCGGTCGGGGTATTCGCCCAGGGTCATATATGCCAGGTTGAGGAGGTACCGGCTTTCAAGATCGTCCGGATATTCCTTCAGGATCCGCAGGTACCATTCGATGGCTTTCCGCGAGCCTTCGGGCAACTTGTGCAGGCCGCCGCGGCGGATCGGAATGAAGCATGATTCGTGATTGTGGAACTGCAGGCAATTCTCGATCTCCCCTTGCCGGAGGTAGGCCACGGCGATGGCCGAAATAAGCCGACGTCGCTGTGCGGGAGGGATATCCACGTTGTTGGCATCGATGAATTGCAGTCCCTCCTCGAGGACACGAGCCGATTCTGCCGTCTTGCCGAGTTTCAGGAGGTCCGCACCGTATTGCAGTTGCATGGTCAGTCGTCGTCCAGGATCCTGCTCGGTGGCGATGCCTTGTTCAAGCAGTTTCAGCCGGTCAGCGGTACGGGCCACGCCAATGCGCATAGGGTCGATCCGGGCAAAAGCTTCCCGGACCAGTGGGCGCGTGTCGCCCGCGGACATCGCGGTGGGCGCTTGATCAGCTTCCCCGGGCTTGCAGCCCTGGGCCATGATGAGGACGGTGATCACGAGCGTGCACCAAAGGGTCACGGCAATGGGGACTTGCTTCCTGTCCATGAAATCTATGTTGTTCTGCATGTTTGATCTTCTTAGGAGCCTGGGCACCGATGTGACGACCTTGAATGGATAAAAACGTGCTCTTCAACAAGCGGCCACATCTATCCCCAAGCCATCTTTTCGCAAGGGTATACCTTCCTTCAACAGCCGAAACGCCTTCACGGCAAAGGTACGATTGACCAAGGGATGTCTTCGTGTCGACACCCCGGCCCGATCACAGGATCATGCCTGATGACCTTGGTCCGCAGCTCCGCCGCGAAGCCAGATTCGAATGAAATTATTGGCCTCCTGCCAGAGGATGGTCCGGTTCATCGTCGAAAAGGAAATGCCCGGACGAAGCTCTATCGGGCAAGCCTCGATGCGGATGCCGTTCATCCGGGAGAGCCGGAACACGAATTCGAGGTCGAACAGGTACCGGTCGATGGTGGTCTCCGTAAAGACCCGCGCAATGGGGCGGCGAAATCCTTTCAGCCCCGCCTGCGTATCGTTGACCTTGAGGCGCAGCAGCAGGCCGTTGAACCACCGGAGCGACTTTGAAATCCATCGGCGGGCGGCGGGTAGATGGCGGTAGTAGCCCGCGTCCCGGATGCCGATCACGGCATCGGCGCCCTGGTCGAGGGCGGCGATCACCCGGAGCATGCTGTCCTCCGTATACGGCCAGTCGATATCGGTGTAGAGGATGATGTCGCCCGTGGCCTGGCGCACGCCGAAGCGAAGCGCAAAGCCCTTGCCGCGGTTATCCGAATACCCGGTCATCAAGGCGGCCGGTTCAGCGGCGGCGAGCCGTTGCCAGGCCGGCGAGGCGCCCAGCCCCGTCGTACCGTCATTGACGACGATCAGGTTGATGGTGCGCGCGGGCAGGGCCCTGCGCAGCGAGCCGATCCGCGCGATGACCGTCTCCTCCCAGCCCGGCAGCGGGTTGTACACGGGCAGGACAATGTCGAGGCGGTTCATTCGGCCGGCAAAATACTGATTTCCGCCGCGGGCCATTTTTCGGCCGGCCGGCGCGTCGGAGATATCCTATTTTTGCCGCATATGAGCCAGGCCTATCTCGATACCCTCAACGACGTGCAGCGGCAGGCCGTCACCCATACGGAAGGCCCCGTCATGGTCATCGCGGGCCCCGGGTCGGGCAAGACCCGCGTCCTCACGTTCCGCATCGCCTACCTCATCGAGCAGGGCGTGCCGCCGCACCAGATCCTCGCACTGACCTTCACCAACAAGGCGGCCCGCGAGATGAAGGAGCGGATCGCCTCGGTCGTGGGCACCAAGGGCGACCGCGTCTGGGCCGGAACGTTCCACTCCGTCTTCGCCCGCATCCTCCGGGTGGAGGCCACCAAGATCGATTATCCGCCGACGTTCACCATATACGACCGGGACGACTCCAAGAGCCTCGTCAGCGATATCATCAAGGAGATGAAGCTCGAGCCCAAGGTCTACAACCCCGGTACGGTGCTGGCCCGCATTTCGTCGGCCAAGTCCAACCTCATCACGCCGGAGATGTACGCGAAGGACGAGGACCTC
>CAYMLN010000048.1:0-9875 GCA_964391045.1 uncultured Saprospiraceae bacterium | reverse complement strand
CCCAGCAGCCGGTCAATATGTACGCGCGGGCTGTTGTCGACTCCATCGAACTGACGGTCCACGTGGGCGGCGCGGGGAACCGGTATGCCTGGATCTTCCAGGGCGATACCGTGCGCAAGGGTACGGATACCCTGTTGATCCACAAGAGCCAGGATCCGGAAGATTATCGATGCGTGATCACGAATCCCCAGCTTCCACTGCTCGTTCTTGAGAGTCGACTGGTCAAGGTCCCGGTAGAATATTGCTGGCAAAAGGGAGCGTTCAGGATCTGCATCGATCAACTCGGCATTCCCTGGGATAGCGGGGATGAGGACAACGAGATCGTTTCCACGTACCCGGTTACCATCAATGATTTTGTTCTCTTCGATGGGCATTTCACCTTGGATACGGTGACGCTGAAGCTCAAGGCGGACGGTCGTTTCTTTCTGGAGTCGATCACGCTGCCAGGCGGCGAGACCGGGGACTTTACGCTGGCGGAAGGAGAATATGAGTTGACCCTGCTCGGGGAGGAAGGTTCGATCACCGGCTTCCTCAACGATGCCATCAGCGCATACACGCCTGAGATCGGTGGCCTCGAGATCAACATCGATAACCTCACGCTTGTCGGCGGCTTCAATGCCACTGGCGTGGAGTTGGCCTTCACCGTCTCCTTCGACAACATCACGCCGTCATGTGGGGAAGACAAAGAGCAAACCACCGAAATCAAGATCGAGGGCCTGTCCATCACGACGGAAGGCATTTCGGTCAGCGGGCTCGAGGTCAGCGACATGGGCTTTGCCCCGTCATTTTGCATGAAGAACCTCAAAGCCGGTTATGACCAGGATGCGGATAAGCTCACGTTCGGCCTGACGGTCCTCACGCCGTTTATCGAAGTGGGTGGCGGCATCGGATTCGTCGGGGGCGAACTCGACAGCATTTCCATGCGAGCCGAACTGCAGGAATCCATCATACCGATCGGGACCACTGGCATCGGCATCATCGGCTGCGAGGGCCGCGTCAGCAGCATCACGAATCCGCCGTGGGCCATGCGATTTGGCGGCATCTTTAGCGCCGTGCTCGATGATGACTTGTTTCGCCTGACGACAAGCGTGGAGTACATACCGCCGGCCGAACTGAAACTCGAGGCCGGGGATGGCAAGTTGGTCAAGCTGCCCTTCGAGGATGATTGGTGGCTGGCGGAAGGCGGTGTTTACGGCAGTATCGATTTCAGCACGTATAAGACGAAGATCGGCGGCTCCGCCATGATCATCCCGTACAAGGATGACGAGGAGAAGAAATTCATGGCCAACGGCTCGCTTGAGGTCGGCTTGTCAACGAAGAATCAGCTCACCATGGTCGGCACGTTCGAGGGCTCGCTCACGATCCCCGAGTTCGGCGACGGCTTTCCGTTCGACTGGTTGGACAACTATCTCGGGTTGCCATATACGAGTGGTGGCAATGGGTTGATGGTGTCTCGCCCCGGGGCGCATTACGTGGTTGGGCAGGTCAGCCTGGGCGAGAAGATCGGCCTGATGCAATATCGCGTTGAGTTCGGCAAGCCCTACACGGATCCCGATTTCTTTTCGCTCAACATGGTGGAAGCGCCGGTGGAGGAGCGGCAGGCCAGCGCATTTGATTTTGCCTTTGAGGTGCCGCCAAACACACCTTGGGCGGTCGTTCGTGCAGCAGGATCGTCCCAGACTCCTGCGGTGACGCTCCAACGACCCGACGGGAGCGTGATCGCGGCAGGCATCCCGGCACCTGATGCGGATCATCACCAGGATCAACTCCGCCAACGCACGTTCTGGACCTTGTATGCGCCCATGGCGGGCCAATGGCAGATCACCAGTGATGTGGACGCGGAGGTGCGGGTGTTCCAGACGCTGCCCCCGCTGGCCTTCTCGATCGAAGCCGATGTGCAGGCCGGTGGTGTCCGGGTCAGATGGGATCCGACCGGGTTCCTGCCATCGGATGCGATCGATCTCTTTGCAGATGACGACACGGCGGATTTTGACGGAAGTTGGCTCCTGGATGCAGCCGCGGCATCAGGCGAAGCGTGGATCCCGGATTCGCTACTTCAGAACAGATGCGAATTCTACCTGCATGCGATCGCGGAACGGGATGGCCGTGTGACGGGTGATTATGCCGATGCGCAATTGACGGGTCTTCCGGTCGGGGTTTCCCTGCCGGACGATATCGCAGTCACCTATGATCCGGATACGCGGTGGATCGCGATGTCCTGGACGCCCTCCGCCGACGATGCCGTGGCCGGGTATGTGGTCAGCATCGGCAAGGATGGCGAGTATCAGCCCATCGGCATTTTGTACAGCAACGAAGGTGAGTTCGCCTGGCAAATCGATACATTCACGGGTGAGTCTGTTATCCTGCAGACGTACGGGCCGACCGGCGAGGTGTCCTGTCCGTCTGCGCCTTTCGAGCTGGTGGTCACTGGCACCGCCGATCCCGATCACTTTGAAGGTCGCCGGCCGTTGGGGGATATGATCATCTATCCCAATCCATTTGCACAAGGTTGCACCGCAGCAATCTTAAGCGCGGGGGATCATCAAGCGATGATCAGCATTTACAATCCGCAGGGCCAGTGTGTGCAACGCCTGTCCACATTGCATTTGCTGGGCGGCCGGAATGATGTGCGATTGGATTTTGCGGGCATGGCGGCCGGACCGTACTTCATTGTGTTGCATTCGGAAGACGGCGTCATCTCCCGCAAGGTGCTCCTGATGGATTAGGATATTAACTGCGTGATGGGCTTATGGGGGATTACTCACGCAGTAAGTGAAAGATCACAAACTTCCCGGATGGTCAAGGCGCCTGCACCTCCGGGAAGTTTCTTTTTTTGACTTGGCGGCGCATCGGGACGGGCAAGGTCCTTTGTTCCGGGCAATCAACGGCATGGAATATCTCCGGTTCTCGCAGAGGCGCGGAGCGCGAAATTCAAGCCTATGGCGTCATCTCGGTCCGAATCGTTAATTTCCTTTTACCCATTCGGCGGAGACCGCAGAACGACCTGTACGCTACCCTCTGCCGTTATCCGTTATCCGTTATCCGTTATCCGTTATCCGTTTGCCCTTTGCCTTTTGCCCTTTACCCTTATCCGTTATCCGTTATCCGTTTGCCCTTTGCCTTTTGCCCTTTGCCGTTATCCGTTATCCGTTATCCGTTATCCGTTATCCGAGCAATATACTGCATCACCCGCGTCGCGGTCTCCAGCGCCGGTTTCGCCAGCGGGTCCTCGAAGAAGGTATTCGTCGGACCTTCACCGAAGTAAAGTCCGTCGGATACAAGGAAGGTGATCCGCGTCATGCCGAGCGGCGGTTGCGGCCGCCGGGGTTGGTCCCACGGCCCGATACGCTTGACGATCGCCAGGCTTTCGTCGAAGAGTTGACGGGTCAGTGCATGGATCGTGGGATCATCGATCCCCTCCCAGATCACGAGTCGCCCGCTTTGGTTGAAGTACCGTGCCGCGCTGTTGGGAAACACCCCGAGGGCGTCGAGCCCCAGGTCGAGGCCAACCTCCACGATCACGCCCAATAGCGCTTTTCCGGGGAGTGGCCGGCCCTGGGCCCGAAGCCGGTTGAAAGCGAGCAGTCTTGTCCGGGGATCGAACGTCTGGTCCTGGGCGATAGTATGAAGGTCACTCGCCGCAGCGTCGTCCGATAGCACCACGTCGAACGGATAGGCCGCGTCAGGGCTCGCGTGCTTGCGATACAAGCCGAGGTCGTCGCAAAACAACAGGTTGTAAAGGATGTTGGTGGATTCCTCCGCATAGGGGCGATGAAACGGGCCGACGGGTTCGGTTGGCTTGTCGGTGCCGGAGCTGAAATTGAAGAAGCGCATGGCGGGCCAGGACGTCAGGTAGTCACGCAAGATAACAATGCTCCCTCCGTCGATCACGCGTAAAGATCAAACGGTACCCGAGAGGGCCTGAGCGGCGTAGTGGGCTTACTCCCGGAAGGCGATCAGCATTGAACGAGCGGGTACCGCCAGAGTGTCCTGCATGCGTCCGATCCCGCTCTCGTCGATCTCGCTGCCAAGCGCCGCCAGTTTCCATTCCCCCTTGACGGGGAGATAGGCGCCGGAGGTGCCGGCATTGTAGACCACGACGATCTCCTTCCACGGATCTCCGTTGGCATGATCGGAGATCCGGAAAGCCACAAGGCCTTCGGGCGTGTCGATAAACTGCAGGTGCTTCCGGACCATGTCGCCGGTGGGCATGCGGAACGCCGGGTGGTTTTTTCGCAAGGCGATCAGTTTTCGATAATAGTCAAAGTATTTCACTTTTCGCTGCCAGTCGATCCGGTTGATCGAGTCGGGCAGGTTGTAGGAGTTGTGTTCGCCCTGCTTGGTCCGCAGCATGTCCACACCGGCGTGCAGGAACGCCATGCCCTGCGAGGTCAGGACGACCGCATTCGCGAGCTTGTGCATCGCGATGATCTCCGTCTCGGAAGCGTCGGGGCACGAGATTCGAAGCTTGTCGTACAGGGTATGATTGTCATGGCAGGATACATACGAGACCGCTTGCCAGGGATCGTTTGTCCACGGCGCCTTCGAATAATTGACCGCCGCATAGTCCACCTGGTCGTGCCGGATCGATCCCACGACGCCAAACTTCACGGAGGCCTCCTTGCCCTTTGCACCGCTGACGAATCCGCGGTCCATGTCGTCAAACACCGATCCTTTGAGGCCGTCGCGGATGTCGTCGCTAAAGGCGCTGATCCCGGGCATGGCCTGCATATGCGCCTTGAGCGCGCGCTGGCCGACGGGCAGGGGAGAGTCGCCGGCCGTCCAGCCCTCGCCGTAAATAAACACGTCAGGATCGACCTTCCGGACCTCGCGCAAGATGTGATTCATCGTGGCCGTGTCGTGGATACCCATGAGGTCGAACCGGAAGCCGTCGATGTGGTATTCCTTCACCCAATGGATCACCGACTCAGTCATGAACTTCCGCATCATCGGCCGTTCGGACGCCGTTTCATTCCCGCATGCGGAAGCGTTGGCATACGCTCCGTCGGTCCAATGGCGGTAATAGTAACCGGGCGCTTCCTGGTTAAAATTCGATTCTTCAGTGTGGCCGGTGTGGTTGTACACGACATCGAGGATGACGCCGATGCCGTTGTCATGCAGCGCCTTGACCATTTCCTTGAACTCCCGGATACGGACGGCGCCATCGTAGGGGTCCGTCGCGTACGAACCTTCGGGTACGTTGTAGTTCACCGGATCGTAACCCCAGTTGAATTGCGGTTCATCCAGCCGTGTTTCATCGACCGAACGATAATCAAAGGCCGGCAACAGGTGAATATGCGTGATCCCGAGTTCCCGGAGATGGTCGAGGCCGGTCGGCTGTGCGCCGGTACCTCGGGTGCCGGTCTCCGCCAGGCCGAGGTACTTGCCGGGATAGGACGAGCCACTGTTGGGATGGATTGTCATGTCCCGGATATGCAGTTCGTAGATGATGGCATCATTCGGCTTGCCGATGCGAGGCCCTTTGTCTTCCGCCCACCCCGATGGGTTTGTCCGTTGCATGTCCAGTACCATCGCGCGCTGCCCGTTCACGCCGACGGCTGCTGCATAGATGCCGGGCGTTTCCGCGAGCCACCCGCTTGCATCCCGGATTTGGTAAGTGTAGAATACGCCATCAAGATTGCCTTTGAGCGTGACCTGCCATATGCCACGGCCGGCCGGTTTCATCGGGTCGGTCTTGTAGACTTCGCCGCCGTACCCCTTCTTGTAAAGCCGCAGCACCGCTTCACGGGCGGTTGGCGCCCAGAGTGAAAAGGTGGTCCCGCTCGGAGTGTATCTCGTCCACAAGTCGGCATCCAGCGGCGCGGGATACAGGGCCGGTTGGTAGGTCGCTCCCTGCGCGGGGCACAATCCCGGCAAACCGCTCAGGAGCAACGAAACAAGCAGGTGAAGGCGCATGGTCGGCGTATTGGTTCCGATAAAAATAGGCAACTGCCAGCGCTTGACCGGATGGCGTCGGGCTGTTTTCAAGCGGTCGGCCAAGGCGTTTACCATGTATTTGCATGGGCGGTCAATCATGGGACCAGCATCACCGGCTGTCAATTTGCGCTATGTGCGTTTCGTCACATTGCGTTATCTTGTACAGCACGACGTTGTATGCTCCGCGTGCTCCTTATTGACGACGAGCCGGAATGCCTCCGCAGCCTGGCGATCGATCTTGCCGCACATTGTCCCAATGTGGAGGTGGTCGGGGAATGTGCCGGGGGCAAGGATGCGATCAAGGCGATCCATGCCCTCCGCCCGGATGTCTTGTTCCTCGATATCGATATGCCCTACATCAACGGGTTCGACCTCCTGGAGATGGTTCCCGATGCCGGATTCGACGTCATTTTCACCACGGCATTCGACCAGTACGCGATCCAGGCGTTTCGCATCAGCGCGGCGGACTACCTGTTGAAACCCATTGACCCAGACGCATTGCGATCGGCCGTGGATAAGGTGCAGAAGCTCAGGGCGAAGGGCGCGGACAACCGGCCTTTGCAATTCCTGGTGCAGCAACTGAAGGATCTCGAGAATAACGCCGTGCGCCGAATTGCCCTGCCGACATTCGATGGCCTTGAGTTTATTCATCTCGACGATATCCTGTACTGCAAGTCCGACGGCGCCTACAGCCATGTGCACTTCACGAATGGCGGGACCCTCTGCATTTCAAAGGCGCTGCGCTACCTCGAGGATGTCCTCAGCCCGTTTCATTTCTTCCGCGTCCACCACTCGTATATCGTCAATCTCAACCATGTCCGGAAATACTCGAAATCCGACGGCGGGCTGCTCATCCTGTCCAACGGGGACAAGGTTCGCGTGTCACGGGCAAAGAAGGACGAATTCCTCGACTTGTTTTGAAGGTCGACAGCCACATCGTCCGTTGGATCATATTGCTGCTCCTGTATGTCGGTCGAGCTGAAGGACAGCACTTCGACCGGTTGAACACGGATTTTCCGATGGGTCCGTCAGAAGAATTGTTTCAGGATGCGGCGGGATTCTTGTGGATCGGCACGACCTATGGACTTGTCCGGTTTGACGGCTATTCCACGATCACGTATACGCATGACCCGGAGAACCCCGAATCCCTCGCGGGTAACAACATCAATGCCATACATGAAGATTCGTCCGGACGCGTTTGGGTAGGCCTGAGTCTCTACGGCCTCGATGTCTTTGATCCGGATACGCGCGCATTCCGACGGGTTGGTCTTGACGGGGACGTGAAGACGCGGCTTTCGGTCCATGGATTGTGTCCCGATCTCCGGGGAGACATGTGGGTGGCCGCCGATGATGGATTGTACCGGTTGTCCGCTGATCCGGCGCCACGGGTATTGGCGTCGTATCATCATGAAAAGACCAATACGGAAAGCTTGTCCGGCCTGCGGGCCCTCGCGGTCCATGCGGACAGCCGAGGCCGTGTATGGGTCGGGACCGAACGTGGCCTGAACCGGCTCGATCCGGCTTCGGGCCGGTTTGTGAATACCGCCACTGATCCAAGTTATCCCGGCACGCAGATCCTCGACATCGCCGAGGATCGCGAAGGCGGCATCTGGGTGTGCGCCCGATTCTCGGAACACCGGTTGTACCGGCTGGACGAATCCACCGGCCATTTCCTTCCGGTCTCGCGTTTTCGCGGCGCGCAATACGGCGACTTCAGGATCACTTTCGATCCGGATAACGTCATGTGGATATCGGCGCGCGGCGCAGGACTCTTCCGCTACGATCACGGGCGGGATGCCGTGACATTCTTCGACCCGACCGCTCCGGGCCTGCACGGGTATCGCAACCTGTATGGACTTCGCCCACGTGTTGACCGCTATGGAAATCTTTGGATCGCCGGGGAGCAACTGCACGTTCTTCGGGCCACGGGAAAGGCATTTCAACGCATTGACACCGATGACCAGCCGGTGACCGCCGTGCATGGGCATGGCCGTTTCATCTGGTACGGGACGTCTGAACCGATGCGGTATGATCGGGTCAACGACACCAATACGCCGTTCTGGCCCCCCGGCCTGCCGCATGAGTCCGACCGATGGCGCACGGAAGCGACTGCCCGAAGAAGGTTGCAAAACATTCAATCCCTGGATGACCAACGGCTGCTGATGGCATCCACGCGGAATGTATTCGTCTGGCATCCGGATAACGATACATATCGGGAGTATTCCCTGGATTATGGCGGTCCGTTTCGCGCATTGGTCGTGTCCGAGGACACCCGGGAGGTGTGGATATGCGGAAACCAGGGATCGCCGATTCGGTTGGATCTGCAAAGCGGCAGGGCAGACCGGCCCATGGCTGTCGCGGAGATACGCGATCCGCAGTGCGGCTTGCGTGCACCCGATGGTGCGATCTGGTTTGGGACGGCCACCGGCGTGTATCGATTCGATCCCGGAGATGAATCTGTGACTCGCTATGCGCCGGACGAGCCCGATCCCGGGCGACGACTGACGGATTTCTTTGTCACGGACATCACGCGCACGGCCGATGCGATATGGGCGGCCACGGGATTGGGGATCAATCGCATCGACCTCGATGGCGGTGGTGTCACCCGGATCCGCAAGCAGGGTGTTTTCACCAATGAGAATGTAGTCGCGATTGAAGCGGATACCCACGGCCGGCTTTGGCTGGCCACCCCGGAGGGACTTGTTCGCCATGATCCGGCTGATGGAACTTTCATGGCATACGGACGGGCCGACGGACTGATCAACGCGACGTATACACGCGGTGCGGCATCGCGCGACAGTTCGGGTACACTCTATTTTGGCGGTGATCAGGGGATCGATTTCTTTGATCCCGACCAGGTCGGTACGAACGATATCCCGCCTGACCTGCTGCTTGGCGGAATTCGGGTGAACGGTCAGTCGATCGATACGCTGGTCGCAGCGCATCATCTCCGTCACCTGGACTTGGGGCCTGACGCCCGGTTTGTCGAGCTCGAATTGCTTGGCGTGCATCTGACAGCGCCTTCGGCCCACCAGTACGCGTACCGTATCCCGGAGATCGATACGCTGTGGCGTGAACTCGGCGATCAGCGAACCTTCGCGCTGGCCAATTTGTCCCCCGGGTCCTACACCATCCTGGCCCGCGCCGCCAATGCCGACGGTGTTTGGTCTCCGGTATACGAAGTCGTGACCATACGAATCCGCCCCCCGTTTTGGCGAACGATATGGTTTGCCACCCTGTTCTTTCTTCTCCTGGCCGGTTTGTTGTTCGCCGCTTACGTATACCGCATCGGTCAGGTTCGCCGGCAGGCGGCGATGCGCGGCGAGTTCAACCGACGTCTGGCCGAGCTCGAATCCACGGCGCTGCGCGCCCAGATGAATCCGCACTTTCTCTTTAACAGCCTGAACTCCGTCAAATCGCTCATCGCACAGGGCGAGAGCGCCAAGGCCACGCTGTACCTGACCCGGTTCGGCCAGCTCATTCGCCAGGTGCTGGCCAATTCGGAGAAGCAAACGGTGCGGCTGCAGGAGGAACTTGACGCGTTGCGGCTATACCTGGAGATCGAGCAGTTGCGCTTCCAGAATTTCAGCTGGCGGATCGACGTGGGTCCGGAAGTCGATGCCGGCTTCCTGGAAGTGCCCCCGCTCATCCTCCAACCCTATGTGGAGAATGCGATCTGGCACGGGCTCATGCACAAGGAGACGGGCGAGCGGCTTTTGCGGGTGGACGTCCGCCATGAAGGGGATGTACTCCGCATGACCGTCACGGACAATGGCATTGGCAGGGCCCAGGCCCGGCAACTGCATATGCGCAGTGGGGGGCGAAAGGGCGGCATGGGCATGCGGCTGACCGGCGACAGGCTCCAACTGCTGCGTGAAATTTATGGCCGGGAGGTGACCGTCGCGCCACTTGCGGACCTTGCGGTAGAGCCACTCCCC
>CAYMLN010000047.1:0-9951 GCA_964391045.1 uncultured Saprospiraceae bacterium | reverse complement strand
ATTCGAACGGGTCAGTCGTGCCCGGCTCGGCATGAGTCCCAAGGCGTTTGCACGTGTCGTGCGCTTTTCCGCCGCGTACCGCTTGCGGGAAGAGCGTCCCGGCTTGCGCTGGACCGATATCGCCTATCAATGCGGCTATTTTGACCAGATGCACCTCATCCGGGACTTCAAGGACTTTGCCGGCATGGCGCCTGGCGTGATCGAGCGCGAGCTCGCCCGCACCGAACTCCGGCTGCAGGCCAACCTGCGGCTCTGATTGTCGCTTTCGTACTATTCCACGGATCGCGGCCGACCCAGCTTTGCAGGAAAACGATCCGTTACCATGCAACGTCCTCTTCTTTTTAGCTGGCTGATGACCCTGGCAGCCCTCACGGTGGCCCAGCCCCGGTCTCCGCTCAAGACCCTCACCACACGATCCTTTCCGGTGATGTACAGCGCGGGGCATGAAGCCCGGGCCGCAGAGATCTCGCTTCGCATCGAGCAGGCCATGACCTACCACAAGTCCCTGCTCGGCTTCCGGCCGGAGATCAGCCTGCTGGTCTTGAGCGAGGCGGATTGGGCGGCGAATACGCCCTATGCCGTCGTGTATGGCATGCCCCATTATGTCGATACGGAGAAGAAACTGATCCTCGCCGCGGAGGACAATGCGTTCTGGCGCAGCTTTTTCCCGCCGATGGACCAGCTTCCGCCGCCGCTGCGGGAGCAGATCCGATCCGCCTACGGCGGGCCTGACGGACAGGTTTCCGCACGCCCCTTCTTTGACCTGCTGGCCATCCATGAATTGGGTCATGCATTTCATTTCCAGGCCGGAATGCAGATGCAACGTAACTGGATGGGGGAGTTGTTTTGCAATATTTTCCTCCACACGTTCATCGCCGAAAAGGAGCCCGGACAATTGCCCGCCCTGACGGCTTTCCCGGCCATGGTGGTCGGCGGGGGGACGAAGGAGATGACATACACCTCCCTGCAGGACCTCCAGGATCACTACATGGAGCTGGCCGAGACGATGCCGCGAAACTATGGGTGGTACCAGTGTCGGTTCCATGTCGCGGCCGTCAGTCTCTACGATGTTGACGGTCCGACAGCCTGCCTCAATCTATGGGACGCCCTGATGCAGGACAATCCAATCGGTACCGATGAGGACCTTGCCGGTTACCTGGACGAGCATGGCGTGCCCGGTGTGGCGAAGCTCATCCGGAATTGGGAGAAGGACATGATCCGATAGGATCAGCGCCCGCTCATGTCATGCCGGGGTCTCCTGCTTTTTTCGCCCGTCGATCCGGTAAACTTCCATCGGTCCTTTTCCTTTGACGTCAATCATACCTTAGGGGGTGCAGTCGAATGCCGCACGGATCAAATCATAGGTGGCGCGCGTGATCCGGATCTCGCCCGGCAGGCCGTGGGATTCCATCCGGCTGGCCGTGTTGACCGTGTCGCCCCACAGGTCGTAGGCGAATTTCCGGTGTCCGATCACGCCCGCGACGACCGGACCGGAGTGCATCCCGATGCGCACGGCGAAGCGTTGGCCGAGAAACTGATTCTCGGCAAAGTAATCCCGGATCTCCAAGGCCATGTCGGCCAGCCGATGCGCATGGTCCGGCTGGTCCCGCGGCACCCCGGCGGCTACCATGTAACAATCGCCGATGGTCTTGATCTTCTCGACGTCGTAGCGGTCGACCAGCGTGTCGAGATGCGAGAAGATATCGTTGAGCAGATCGACAAGGTCCGCTGGCGCAAGCCCGGCCGACATCGGCGTGAAGTTGACAATGTCGGCAAACAGGATGGTGGCTTGCGGATACTGCCGGGCAACCGTCGATTCCCCCTCCTTCAGTTGGTCGGCAATATCCTTGGGGAGGATGTTGAGCAGGAGCCGGCGGGATTTTTCTTCTTCCGTATGGAGCAGGGCAAGCGTCGCGTCCTTCTGCTGGACCGCATAATGCAGGAGGATGAAGATCACCATGGCCGTGAACCCGATGTTGAGGACCAGGAAAGCGGTCGTCAGGGTGGTGGGCAGTTGATTCTCGCGATGCACAAGCGGATCCAGAATGACGGCCAGGACCAGGAGGCCAAGGAAGCCGAACATCCAGCCGCGGGCTTGTCGACGGCCGGCAAAGACAAGCGCGCCCAGTGGGCTGGTGAGCGACCAGAGGATCACCGCGCTCGATTCACGAAGTCCGCCAAGGGCGAGCATGAGGAGGAAGGGCAAGGCCAACGACAGGAATAATTGGCTCGACCGAAAGAACTGGTAACGGCGTGTCATGGCGAAGCGCACGAGGCTTAGCCCGGAGAGGAGTGCGTAGAAGAGGGGAATGCAGCCGGCCAGGGGTTCACCGCATACGATGTAAACCAGTCCCCATCCGATGGCGAGTGTCGCCATCATCAGCGAGGACATGACCAGCAGGGTTTCCTCGAGCCCAAGTCCCTTGATCGCGCGGCTAAAAGGTCCCCACGCCCTCAATCTGGGGAAGAAGGTCTTGACGGCGGTTCTCGGCAAGGCGGTACGGTTTCACTTGAAGATACCACGAAACCGCCCGTTGCAGGGTATTGGTCACCCGCCGATCCTGCGAACGACCCACAGGATGAGGCTCAACAGGATGCTGGCCAGCAGCATCGTTGCAAGCGGCACGTAGATCCGCACATTTTCCCGTTCGATCCGGATGTCGCCCGGCAGCCGGCCGATCCAGTGAAGCTTGTTTCCCCAAAGCCAGACGACCGCCCCGGCCACCAGGAGGAGGAGGCCCGCAAGCATGAGGTATTTTCCGGACTGCGGCATGGTGTGGGAAAAAGGAACGGGCAGAAACGGGTTTTTCCCGGTTCTGCCCGTGATCTTCGCCTGTAGTCCCGTCAAGAATCGAACTTGAATCTCAGGTTCCGGAAACCAGCATACTATCCGTTGTACTACGGGACCAAATGGGCGGCAAATCTAAGGAATTGTTGACAAATCGAGCGCCATCGGATTAACCGGGCAATGTCTGCTTGTCCACCAACTGGACAGGCCCAGTTGCGTAACGGTCCATGACATCGCTGACCAGGGCTTCCCGGACGACGAGGATCAATTCCTTTTCTGGTCTGATCGGCATGGCTTGCTGGAGCCAGGCATCCCAGCCCCCGCCGGCGAGTTCGAGCGGACCTACCTCGTCGAGGACAACGTACCGGATGGCGGGATCCGCGACCGCAGCGTCCAGCCATCCCATGGCGGTATCGAAGGCCTGTGCGTCGAAGACGAACCGGCCGATCCGAACATCCGCCGGGTGGTCCGATGTTTCCTTTTGCCAGGGGATCCGCTCACCGGTCCGGGCGTTCTGGAGAACCCGCCGGCCGTCCACATCCGGGCCCAGCACGCCTCCGCAATCGTTCCGCCCGCGAGACCAGTGCAGCAGGGCGGTCGTCTTACCGCTCCTCACCGGCCCGGCCAGGATCCGCGTCATGGGTCTTGTATTGGAGCGCATACAACAAGGCGCGGGTCAGGAAGGCCTGGCCGCGCGTCCACGCGCCCTCATTCCGGGTCTCGGTCCAGGCCTTGTCGAGGATCCAGAGGAGGGCGGGAAACATATCCATGACCTGGGTCACCTCGGCGGCGAGTAGTTGCCGCTTCCGGCGAAGCAACTGGTGCATGAATCGCACCATCATCGGCGCGATGAATACGAACCACAGGACGAGAACCACGACCACCCGCAGGATGCTCACCAGGGCCTTTTGCCAGTCGTTCTCTCCCGGCAGCACGCCGTAAGCGAGGGTGATCAGCATGATCAGGGTGGCCAACAGGGCCAGCCGCTTCCATGGGCCCCTGGCGGCCCGCACACCGGGCATGAACGCCTTGCGGTCGTCGGCGGACAGGGTCAACCGGTACGCGGCCTCGCCCCATTGCCGTTGGATGGCGCGGATGATGCGGTAGCACCACCAGCCGACCAACAACCCGGCGGCGACGTGGATGAGCAGGTAAAGAACGATGATCATCGTCGAGGATGAGGCCGGGAGAACGACCCCCCACTTGTCGCCTACCCATTTGCCCCAGATGTCGACCGCATTCCAGAGCGATTGCCCATAGAGCAATGTGAGCATGATGAGCCGTTGCATCGCGGACTCGACCTGGCCGAGGGTGAAAAAGAAGAGCGATCCGGCGAGCAGTCCCGGCACGTAGCGGAAGATCAGCGCCCCGCTGACGCCCTGGAAGGCTACGGCGACATAGGCTGTCGGGGAAGAATGCGGGCTGACCAGGCCCTTGATGATGAGCACGATGACCAGCGAGGTCATCACCGCCTTCCACGAATGGCCGGACAGCGAACAGATCAGGGCGATGCAGATCATCGCGATACTGCCGACGACCAGGCCCGTGAACGGTGAATTGAGGGCGTGCAGCAGGCCGCCCAACCCGCATTCGTTGAGCGCCCAGAGCGCCGTGAGCCGTTGGATGGCCAGGGCGCGGTCCGTAGGATTGTTCAGCACGTCCGCCAGATCATTTCAGTAAATGCGGAGGCATCCGATTGCGCCTTGCCGCGATACCTTGCGAAGGTAATCCACCCGCCACGCCCGGCAGCCCGTCGATGAAAATCAAATACCTGCTCATGCTCAGCTTTATTCTCGGCTTATTTGGCTGCAACCGTGCGCCGAAAGAGACGGTCACCGAACAAGCTTATGGCCCTTTTATGGTGCGCAAGGTGATCCGTACGGGCAAGTCGTTCAACATGAATTACGGGATGGTCGAAGGGTCGGCAACGGCCTACGAAGTTCTTTATAATGGGAAAGCCATTAGCTCCGGCGACCTGGAAGCGAATACAGGCTTGCCCGGTATCTGGCGGGTCTTTCATCTTCCGGATGCGCCAAGGCCGGCCCTGATCCTCGGCAGCCAAAGCCTTGTGCTGGTGACGAATGAAGGCGCATCGGCCCGGGTCACGCCACTGCATGCCCAATCGTCCGACTTCGCCTCCGTGCAATGGCTCGACCGTTTCGACGGCCAGCCGGGCGTGTTCCGGCAGATCTTCAGTTCGGATGAGGTGGACACCAGCGCCGAACTCTCCGGGGGGCGATTTCTGGCCATTAACGGAGCCCTGGTCCTCGATGTGAAAACGCTTGATATCCTTCCCTTTCGCGATCGGTCGAATGTGGACGGCTATGTGCCAACGGGAGGAGAGATCCTCGCCGTCTCGCCCGACACCGGGCAAGTGGTCATGATGGCCACCCCGGGGTATTCGGCCAAGGATACGCCGGAAGAACAGGCCCTCATTTGCTTTCCGCTTCGGGGCGGGCAGCCGTATGCCGTGCCCTTTTCCATGACGGCCACCCGCCTTGGTGGGCTCAGCGAGGCTACGACGGAATGGGTCCTCGACCACTTTGCCTGGTCGGACGATCCTTCCACCGGCTGGCGTCTCGGCCAACGGTCATTCGATTCGCCGCCGCCGCGGAAAGGCAGAATGCAATTCACCCGGCACCAGGGATATACCTACACACTCGACGGTATTACCGGGGAAATGGTCGCGCCTCTGGTCGATCATATCCAGGCGGTGCTCGGGCTTTCCCCGGACAGCCTCCGGCCGGCGGACCATGGTTCCATCAAGTATGTATTGTTCAGCGTAAACGGCATCGATTACCTCGTGGATCACCAGGTGGATGCCGGACGGCTGGAGGTTCGGGCGAATGAAGATCGCGGCCGGATCGACGACCGCTCGTCGCCTGTATGGACCATCGGATCGTCGTTCAACCGGCTCCTGGGCGAAGGTCGATTCCAGGACTTCTTCCTGCCGGAGAAGGGCGACGGGGAATGATCCAAACCGTCCTATTGGGGTGAAAATCCCGGCTTAGGCGTCCATTTGACCGTTTCGTCGGGTTTGATTCGGCACAATCGGCTGTCCGGTCAATACCTTTCGGTCACGATTCGTTTCTGAGGCAAGATGAGAACAACTTTTCCGAACACACCGAACACTCCGGCATCCCGGGTCACCCGGTTCGCCGCGGCGCTCCTGGTCGCCGGCCTGGTGACCCTGCTGCTGCCGGCCTGTAAGCACGACATCCCGATGCCGGGCGAGCCGGATCCGGACCCGACGGATACGATGCCGGACGACACCATGGGGACGCCCTGTGATCCGGGGACGGTCTACTTCAACCGGGATATCCTGCCGTTGCTGCGATCAAATTGCGCCAAGAGCGGATGCCATGATGCGATAACGGTCGAGGAAGGGATCATTCTCGATTCTTACCAGAACGTCCTCGCATCCGACGTCATCCGGGCGGGCCGTCCGTCAGATTCCGAGATGATCGAGAAGATGAAGGAGAACGATCCGGATGACGTCATGCCGCCGCCGCCCAACGAACGATTGACGGCAGAACAGATCGCGCTCATCGAGGCCTGGATCCAGCAGGGTGCGAAGGACCTGACCTGCGATGACTCGCCTGCCATGTGCGACACGGCGAACGTGAGCTACGCGAGGGATGTCCTGCCCATTCTCCAACCCAATTGCATCGGCTGCCACAGCGGCGGCAACCCGGGCGGGAATGTGCGATTGAATACCTTTGCCGGCGTGCGCGAGGTCGCGCTCAACGGCCGGCTGGCCGGAGCCATCAGTTGGGCCAACGGGTTCCAGCGGATGCCGAGGAACGGCGACCAATTGCCCGCATGCGAAATTGCGATCATCAAAGCCTGGATAAACAATGGTGCGCCTGACAACTAAACTCCTGTTCCTGACCCTCGTGCTGACGGCCGGATGCTATTACGACGTGTACGATGAACTGTATCCGTCCGAATGCAAGACGGAAAATGTCAGCTACCAGGCCGACATCCTCCCGATCCTGACGGGAAAGTGTTATCAATGCCATGATGCGGCAAACAACCAGGGGAACGTCACGCTCGAAGGATATGATAACTTGAAATTTTACGCCAACAGCGGGCAGTTACTCGGCGCCATCCGGCATGACAACGGATTCAGCCCGATGCCGCAGAGCGGAGGCAAGTTGAGCGATTGCTACATCTCCCTCTTCGGGATCTGGGTCGCGGAAGGCGCGCTCAATAACTAACGATCACCCGGAAGGCCCGTCACGGAGCCATCCATAAATCCTGGTGCCATGATCAAGAAAATCCTGCCGGTCCTCCTCGGGCTGGTCATCGCCGCCGCAGCGGTCGGCTACTACCTCTACAACAAGCCGGTCGCCAGCCTCGAACGCAAGAAGGCTGACGTCACCGCCACCTCGGTCGACATGCTCAACGACTATGTCAACGACGAGGCGACTGCCAACACGAAATACCTGGGCAAAGTGGTCGAGGTCACCGGCCCGGTGTCATTGGTGACGGATGAGGGCGGCAAGGTCAAGGTCTACCTCGATGCCGGAAATCCCATGTCGGCCGTGATCTGCGAGCTCGCCGAAGCAAAGATGCCCGACCTGAAGACCGGCGAGACAGCCACCCTGAAGGGGCTTTGCTCGGGCTACCTGAGCGACGTGGTGATTGTTCAAAGTCACCTGGTCAAGCCCTGATATGTATCCAAATTTTCCTGAACACTAATCACCAAGCCATGCGCAATACAATCATGATCCTCTGCCTGCTCGCTGCCCACGCGGCCGCGGCCCAGAAATACTTCTCCAAGGCCGGAACGGTCTCCTTCCTGTCCAGCGCCCCGCTCGAAAAGATCGAGGCGAAGAACAGCTCCGCCAGCACGGTCATCGACGCGGCCAACGGCAACATGGAATGGGCCGTGCTCATCCAGGGCTTCCAGTTCGAGAAGGCCCTCATGCAAGACCACTTCAACGAGAACTACATGGAGAGCGGCAAGTACCCAAAGGCCAAGTTCAAGGGCAAGATCGATAACTGGTCGACCGTCAACCTCGCGAAGGACGGCGAGTACCCGGTCACGGCCAGCGGCGCGCTCGAGATCCATGGCGTGACGCGACAGGTCACGGCCAAGGGCAAAGTCATCGTGAAGAACAAGGCCTTTTCGGCCAGCAGCATGTTTACCATTATGGTCGCGGATTACGGCATCGAGATTCCCAAGGTGGTGGCCGACAATGTCGCCAAGCAGGTGGAGATCAAGGTGAATGCCGATTATCAACCCATGCCCTCCACCCCGTGAGCCGCCGGCTGTAATTTCGCTACAGGTCCTTGCCCGCGTCCGGCGGGAGGGACCTGTTTCCCATTCAGGTCATCCCATCACGAAACAAACCAACGCACATGAATTTCCGGTCCCTTTTCTTCCTGGCCATGCTGATGATCTCCGGTTCGGTCCTTCGCGCACAGGAAGATGACCTGCTCTCCCTGCTTGGGGAGGAGGAGACGGTCAACGTGGTCACGGCTACCTTCAAGACCAATCGCGTCGTCAACCTGCATTCGCTGGAGAACACCGCGGGCGGCGAACTCGACGTCAAGATCTCGCACCGGTTCGGCACGCTGAACAGTGGTATCTACGACCTGTTCGGGCTCGATAACGCCTTGACGCGCCTCGGCATGGATTACGGCATCACGGACCGCATCCAGGTCGGCGTCGGCCGGTCCACCTACCAGAAAACGTATGACGGCTACCTGAAGCTGAAACTCCTGCAACAGACCACCGGTGCGAAGAAGATGCCCATCACGGCGTCCTTTTTCTCCTCCATGGCCATCTATACCAACCCGGATCTCAAGCCTACGGACGATAACGCTGAGGACTATTTCAGCAACCGATGCTCATACACCTTCCAGGTCATCCTGGGCCGGAAGTTCTCGGAGGGATTCTCCTTCCAGCTCTCCCCGACGCTCGTGCACCGCAACCTGGTCGAGACCGCCGCGGAGGAACACGACGTTTTCGCCATCGGTGCGGCCGGGCGCATCAAGCTAAGCAAGCGCATCGCGCTCAATGGGGAATATGTGTACGTCCTGCCGGGCCAGCTCGCCGACGAGTACACCAATTCGCTCAGCATCGGCTTTGACATCGAAACCGGCGGACACGTTTTCCAGCTCCACTTCACCAACAGCCAGCCGATGTACGAGACCGGGTATATCACCGAGACGACCGGGAAATGGGGTGAGGGCGACATCCACTTCGGCTTCAACATTTCCCGAATCTTCACGATCAATTGAGCCGGCGGTCGGGTGCAGGGCAATGGTGCGCCGGATCGGTGGCCATTGCTTAGCTTTGACGGCTAAAGCCGACCTGCATGACCCTCAAGCAACTCATCAAGCTGGAAAACAATGCCCGCGAGGTGTGGGTGATCAGCCCGACCCTGCATTACGATACCGAGCACAAGGGCTTCTCCGAGCTCGTGAGCGTCAACCTCGGCGAAAGCACCAAGTACCGGTACATCGTGCCGGCCACGCCCGTGGTCGAGAAGAACATCGTCCGCTACAAGCAAATCTACAAGCTGGCCGAAGCGGACATCCACCGCCAGTTCCTCATCCTGCCGCCGGCCGAGTTCAACGCTTTTCTCCCGGAGATTGCCATCTATGACGCCTCCGGCGACTGTATCGCCGTGGCCGCTCCCGCGCTCGACGACAGCGACGAGGTGATCCGTTACAAGCCGGAGACGTCCCGCGCCTTGGCCCGGCACTTTGCGGCGTTGTGGAAGAAGTATAAGCGGGCGAAGCCGTAGGGGAAACGGCAAACGGCAAACGGTAAACGGCAAACGGCGAAAGGAAATATCGCCGCGGTCGGCGTCCTCGCCAACCGCAGGACAGGCTTCTCCGTGATCTCCGTTCCTCCGTGCGCTATGACGGCAAACGGTAAACGGCGAAAGGTGAACGGCCTGCAGTGGTAATCCTACTGAAATCACGGAAGTTTTCTTGACAAGCGCTGTGACTTCCCTGAGAGATGAATGGAGTTCGGCCAGCCAGTGTTGTTTGCTGCTCACCACAGATGACCCGGATTTGCCCAAATGTTTCACAGATTGAGTTTCAACCAGTCAAGCATGCTTGCCCGGTCAGGCGCATTAATTCTTAAGGGCCCCTCTAAAAACCCATCCCATTTCTTTGCCATATGAGATGGGCTTTGTATC
>CAYMLN010000046.1:0-9977 GCA_964391045.1 uncultured Saprospiraceae bacterium | reverse complement strand
ACCTTTACACTGTTGCCCACTTTCCATATTTCTGGAAATAAGAAGGCTGCCTTGCCTTGACGGCAAGCGGCCAACCGCACCTGCCATGGCTTATGGGGTCTAGGAAGCGTTGAACCGCGTTTAAAATGACTGATCAGGCAGGTGCCGACTCCATTCGCCTGCCGTTCATTCGTGCAGACATCGGGAGGGTTCGGACAAGATGAACCTGACCGGAGGAACACAAGCAACACACCCTCCGGAAGCAACTCACACCTTGCTGATATGCGGGTGCGGCGCCCCGGGGTTTGCATGATCGGGCGGAACGGAGTAGAGCACGATCGCAACACAGGCGCCTCCGCACAAGGCTACGGCGACTTAAAGGGGAAAACAATCGCAGAGGAAAACCCAACGCTAGTATAGTTCATTAGCGATTGTTGGGGGGGCGGAGATAGCCCTGTGGCAAGATCAGGCAAGATGTGCCTGGCCGAAAGAACACCCGGAATCCGGCCCTAAATCATCGTACATTTCGGAAAACCAGCTACGTATGCACACTTGTGTCGAAATCCCCTTGCCCGGCACCGAAGCCGACCTGACCGACTTATTCTCCTACTCGAAGGAAGACCAGTCTTCCAAACTGACCTCCCTCCCCGAATTCGTCGCCCACGTCTTCAACAAGACGCTGCAGTACGACCGCCATTGCGGCGGCTGGTCGCAGGTCCTCCAGCAGCAAGACGGCCAGTACGTCCTCAAGATGTACAGCCCCCACCAGGACCTCTCCCCCTATCGCGATCGCATTCCCGCCTTCATGGCCGCGGGACATGCCGGCCTTGCCATCTACAAGTCGCTGGAGAAAGAGATCGAGGAACAAGGCAAGGGCCAGATCCGCTTTCTCCTGCCCGCCGGCCTGTCCATGGCGCGCACCCGGTCGGTGCAACTGCTCCACTTCCCGCCGCTGGAGACCTTCGTCTACAAGGACTACCTGTACTCGCCGACCAACCGCCGCTGGGAAAACCTGCTGGGCAACAACGGGCTGGCAGACGCGCATTTACCCGAACTGGAAACCATCGTCGACTGCGTGCCCCTGGCCGCGCCGGGCGACGACAGCGCGGGCATCGCGGCATTCAACGACAAGTTTGTTCCCTACGTGAAGGATATGCTCCGGGCCCGGCTGACGATCACCGGCAACCGGACCCAGCCCGTCGTCGCATACGGCGGTCCGGTTCGGGACTTCCTCAAGCTGGCCTTCCCCGACCAGATCCCCGCTCCGCTCGACGTCCTGTCCCTCGTCGAGTTGCGCCTGTTTGACGATCCGGCCGTGGTCACGCCCGTACTCTGCGCCAACCACCCGAGCATGTACCTATACTACACGGACGATACGAACCCGAAGGACGCCGAAGCCAAGAAGAACGTCATGACCCAGGACCTGATCGCCGCCGGCTGGCAGGCCCGAATGGCGTATGACCCGGCCGCGACAGCGGCAAGCGTCCTCGACGAGATGAAGGCGCACTGGACGGACAATCCGAAGGTACTCGACATCATCCGCCAGGAAGACACGGCCTACAGCTACCGGATCTGAACATGTTTACCTACTTCGGTTACGGCTCGAATATGGACCTCGTCGCATTGCGCGCGAAGGGCGTGGAGCCCGTATCGTCGACCCGCGCCGTCCTTCGCGGCTGGCGCCTCGTGTTCAACGTCAGGCATTGGTTCCGACATGAAGGCGGCGTCGGCAACATCCGCCATACCGGCGATCCCGACGACGTGGTCGAAGGCGTGGTCCATGTATGCCCCGACGAACACCTGGCCCCGCTCGATGCCCTGGAGGCCTATGGCGTCGGGTATGACCGGATCGTCATCTATCCGCTGACGGACCAGGGCGAGGTCGAGGCCTACACGTACGTCGGCCTCCCGGATGCCCTGGATGACACCTGCCTGCCGAGCCGCCGGTATCTCAACATCCTCATCCGGGGCGCGGAGAAGGCCGGCCTGCGCAAGGGATATACGGACTGGCTCCGGCATCATCCGGTCCATGTCCCGGATGAATACCCGGACTTCGCGATCCCTGACCAGCACGACGACGTCTATACCCCGGAGACGCTGGCACGCCACCCGCACCTCACCGCGCTGGCCGGCGCGGTCTTCGACATGCGCGGCGCCCGGCCCCAACTCCAGGTCCTGCACGGACTCTTCGGGGGGCGGGACATGACCCTCTTCCACCTGAAGCGCCTCGACACGAGCGACGGGACCGAGACGGCCGACGATGTCCGCGCGGGACGCATTTCCCCGGCCGGAAAGCGATATCTTAACGCCTATCTCCACGAGTACGCCCGCGAGTTCAGGTTCGCCGGCCGCTACGTGGAAAACGAAAACCCCTGACGTAGCCATTCTTCAGAAAAAACGCATCTTCTCACCCAACTCCTCACAACATGTCAAACTACCATCCCGCCATGGCCCACGGGCCGATCAAGGAAGTGCTCAAGGACATCTTCTTTGTCTCCGGCACGATGAAAAACGAGTTCTTCGGCTCGATGTGGCATTTCAGCCGCAACATGACCGTCGTGCGCGAGGACGGCAACCTGAAGATCTTCAACTCCGTGCGACTTGACGACAACGGCCTCGCCGAACTGGACAAGCTGGGCAAGGTCACGGATGTCGTACGCATCGGAGACATGCACGGCGTCGACGACCCATTCTACGTGGATCGCTATAACGCGACGTTCTGGGCCCTGCCGGACATGAAGGTGCAGGACGGCCTGACCGTCACGCCGCTGACGGAAGGCGGTCCGTTGCCCGTGAAGAACGCATCGCTCTTTGTCTTCAAGACCGTCAAGCGCCCGGAATGCATCGTGCGCCTCGACCGCGACGGCGGCATCATGATCGCCTGCGACTCGCTGCAAAACTGGATCGAGCCGGATGAGCACTTCGACCAGCAGACGATCAACACCATGCAGCACCTCGACTTCTTCAAGCGGGCCAACCTCGGCCCCGCCTGGATGTACGAGAGCCAGCCGCAGCCGGAGGACTTCGTGCGGTTGAAGGAGATCACGTTCAAGCACGCCTTCTGCGGACACGGTTATCCGCTGCTGAACAACGCGATGGAAGCTTACCACGCGCGGTTCAAGCAGATGTTCGACATCTAATCCGGCAACGCGAGCCTTTTGGAACCCGGGAGGGAACGGTGGATGACGCATGCGATCCCCGGCTTTGCCGTGACGGAGAAGGTCTGCGATTCCTTTCCGCACGTCGTGTACCGGGCGACCCGGGAGACCGACGGCGGAACGGTCGTGCTCAAGACCCTGGCCGCCGACTATCCGAAGAAGGAAGACCTGGCCAGCCTGCAGCGGGAGTATCGCATCACGCGAACCCTCGACGTCGACGGCGTCATCCGCGTGCATGACCTCGTTGCGCACGGCCAGGGCAACCTGGCCCTGGTCATGGAAGGATTCGGCATTTCGCTTCAGGCCTACCTGGACCGTTTTCCAAATCGCATCCTGCCGCTGGATCAATTCTTCCCGCTCGCGTTGCGGATGGTCGACGCATGTGGCCGAATCCACGACAAGCGGATCATCCACAAGAACCTCGAGCCCGCCAACATCCTGATCCGTCCCGAGGATGGCGAGGTCCGGCTGATCGATTTCGGCTCTTCATCCGAACTGTCGCGCGAGCACCAGGATTCGGCGACGCTGACCAAATGGATCGAAGGGTCACTGCCCTATATCTCGCCGGAGCAAACCGGACGCATTAACCGGGACATTGACTACCGGTCCGATTACTACACGCTCGGCGTGACGTTTTACGAAATGCTGACGGGCCGGCTGCCCTTCCAGGCCAACGATCCCCTCGAATGGATCCACGCAACGATCAGTCGACAGCCCGAGCCGCCGGACCGCATCAACCCGCAGGTCCCAAAGGCATTGTCCGCGGTCGTCATGAAGCTGATGGCCAAGAACGCCGAGGATCGCTATCAAAGCAGCTATGGACTGGAGACAGACCTGAAGGAATGTGCGGTGATCTGGCGGTCGGGGTCGAGCGAAACGACATTCCCCCTGGCCCGCGCCGATGTTTCGCGCCGATTCCAGATCCCGCAAAAACTCTACGGGCGCGAACACGAGTTGGCACGACTGGAGGCGCACTTCGAAAATGCGGCACACGGCGCCGTGGAGTTCTGTCTGGTATCCGGGTTTTCGGGCATCGGGAAGACCGCGCTCGTCCACGAACTCGGCCGGTCCGTCGTCCGGCAAAACGGTTACCTGATCCGGGGCAAATTTGACCAGTACCGCCAGAACGCGGCATATGCGGCCCTTGGCGCCGCTTTCCGCGACCTCGTCCGCCAGCTGCTCGGCGAGTCGCGCGAACGGCTGGACCAATGGCAAGCCGACATCCGCGATGCGCTCGGAACGAATGCCCGGCTGATCGTCGATGTCATCCCTGAACTCGTCCTTGTCATCGGCCAACAACCGTCGGTCCAGGATCTTTCCCCGGCTGAAGCGCAGGTCCGTTTCCAAATGGCCTTCGTGCAGTTTGTCCGCGTCTTCGCGCGGGCCGCACATCCCCTGGTGATCTTCCTCGATGACCTGCAGTGGAGCGATGTGCCGACCCTGCACCTGGTCACGCGCCTGGTCACGGCGCACGAACTCAGTCACCTTTTTATCATCGGGGCCTATCGCGACAACGAGGTGGATGCGACCCATCCGCTGAGCCTCACCCTGCGCGAAATCGAGGGCAAGCGATTCGTCGAGAACCTGTCCCTGCAGCCGCTCGACCAGGCGGCCACGGACATGCTTGCCCGGGAAACGCTGCAGTGCAGCGCGGAGCGCGCCGCCCCGCTGAGCCAGGTCCTGTATGAACGCTCAGGCGGCAATCCCTTTTTCACGATCGAATTGCTCACGAACCTCAAGGACCGCGAGATCATCCGGTTTGATGCCGCCGGCGGGGGATGGACATGGGACATTTCGGCTGTCAGGCAAGTTCAATACACGGACAACGTTGTCGACATCATCATCGCCCGGCAGAACCGGCTTCCGGCCGCGACGCAAAACGCATTGCAACTGGCAGCCTGTATCGGCGCGACCTTCGACCTGCGGACGCTGTCGATCATCCGCGAAGCCTCGCCCGAGCAAACAAACGCAGAACTCGAGGACGCCCTGAAGGCCCACCTCGTCGTGCCGCTCAATGCGAGTTACAAATATGTCGGCACGGAACCGGCCGGCCGCGATGATTCGAGTGACGTCCCCGAGGTCAATCCCAGTTACAAATTCCAGCACGACCGGGTCCAGCAGGCCGCTTATTCGCTGATCGACCCGGCGCAGCGGCAGGCCCTGCACCGGTCGATCGGCAGGCTCATGCTGAGCCATGCCACCGCGGAAGAACTGGACGAGCGCCTCATGGAGGTCGTGAGACATCTCAATGAGGGCCGCGCCCTCGTGACCGATACGACGGAGCGCCTCGAACTGGTCCGGCTCAACTTATCCGCCGGCATCAAGGCCAAGCAATCGTCGGCTTACGACGACGCCCTTGGCTACCTGCGCATTGGGCACGACCTCCTGGGTGCAGCAGCCTGGGACCAGACGTATGACCTCGCGTGGACACTCAACAACGAGTTGCAAAACTGTTATTACCTGACTGGCGACTGGACCAATGCCGATACGTGGACAGAGTTACTGTTGGATCACGCACGCACCGCAGTCGAAAAGGGAATTGTGTTGGCCAACCGCACGCGCCAGTATGCCACGATGGGTCGCATGCAGGAATCGATCGACGCGGCCACAATGGGCCTGTCCATGCTCGGCTTCCCATTCAATCCGGATCCGACGCCTGAGGATGTGGACGAAGAACGGCGGCTCGTAGAGGTCAACCGGGGCGGGCGCCCGATCGCCAGCCTCATCGACATGCCGGAGATCACGGATGAAAAAGCGCGCATCGCCAGCCAGCTCATCATGGAGATCTTTCCCGCGGCCTTTCTCTCCGCCAGTGGGACACTCTTTCCCTATCTCGTCCTGAAATCCGCCAACGTCGCGCTGGTGTATGGCAACAGCCCGGAGTCCGCCTTCGCGCACGTTGCGCATGGCATGCTGCTGTGCGGCCTCTTCGACGACACGGCCATGGGGTACGAATACGGCAAACTCGGCGTGGAGATGATCGAGCAGTTCGACGACATCGTCCTCAAGTCGCGGATCATCTACGTCTATGCCATGTTCGTGCACCACTGGAGCAACCACTGGACGAGCATGACGCCGTGGTTCCGGAAGGGCATCGAGGCCGGCTACCAATCCGGCGACCTGCTCTATCTCGCCTACAGCGCGCAGGACTGCATCATCTGGGACCCGCAGCTCGATCTCGAGAGCGCGTCCCGCGAGCATCGCCGGATGCTGGCCATCGTCCGCGAATGCGAATACCAGGACTCACTCGATTCGGGAACGCTCTTCCTGCAAATGCAGCTCAACTTCCAGGGCCTGACGGACGGGAAGTTCTCCATGACTGACGACGCCTTTGACGAGACGCGCTGCGTCGAGGGTATGTACCGTCGCCGCTTCATGACGGGCATCAGCAACTACCACATCTACAAGGCGGAGATCCACCTCATGTACAACGATGCGGCGGGCGCGCTGCCGCACGTCCTCGAGCAGGAACGCCGGATGGCCTCCGTCATCGCCCTGCCTCAGGCGGCGCGTTTCCGGGCAGTCGCCTTCCTCGTCAGGGCCGCGTTGCTTCCTGGCATGGATCCGGGCGAACAGTCGGCATCCATCGAGATCATGCGGGAACATCTCGGGAAGATCGCGGGCTGGGCGCGTCAATGCCCGGAAAACTTCGAGCACCTGCGCTTGCTCATGGAGGCCGAACTGGCCGGCTTCCGCGGCGAGGTGCGGGACGCCCTCGCCTTGTACGAACAATCCATTGCGAGCGCGCGTCAATCCGGCTTCATCCGGGATGAGGCCATGGCCAACGAGCTGGCGGCGCGATTCATGATGCGCTTGTCCCATACCAAGGCCGCGGAAGGCTACCTGCGGGATGCCCACTACCTCTACTATCGCTGGGGCGCACGCCGCAAGGTGGACGACATGGAAGCGACCTATGCTGTCCTGCAGCCGGGCCGGGCATCGGCCATCACCCACGGCGGAAATACCGGCGCGTTTGACAAAGACGTCCTGCATGCCGACCAACTGGATATCCGCTCCGTCCTCAAGGCCTCGCAGACCATCTCCGGCGAACTGGTCCTGGAAAACCTGTTGCGCTCGACCCTGGAGATCCTCCTGGAAAACGCGGGAGCACAGCGTGGCTTCATCGTCGTACAACAAGATGGTCGCCTTATTCTCCAGGGCCGGCTCGACACGAATGAAGATCCATCCTCATCCGCCATCCCTGACGAACAAACCGACAGCGACGGCACGCCGCTCATTCCCGTCACACTGATCAATATGGCGATCCGCTCGCGCGAGCCGGTCGTGCTCGACAATGCCGCCGAGCCGAATCCCTTCTCGAGCGATCCGTACATCCGCAAACGGCAGCCGCGCTCCGTGATCTGCGTGCCGCTACCGGCGCACGGCAAGGTGCCGACGGCCGTGTACCTTGAAAACAACCTCACGCAAGGCGCCTTCACGACCGAACGGATTGAGATCATCAAGCTGCTCGCGAGCCAGGCATCCATCTCGATGGAGAATGCCCGGATATACCAGCAACAGGAGCGGCTCTTGAAAGCCCAGCAACGTTTCGTCCCCAGCCAATTCCTCAGCCATCTCGGCCACACCGACATCGCGGGCGTCGAGCTCGGAGAGTCAGTGTTGATGAACATGAGCGTGTTGTTTTCCGACATCCGGAACTTCACGCCGCTTGTCGAGCGCTTGTCGCCGCCGGCCGTGATCCAGTTCCTCAACCGCATGTACAGCCAGATGGGCGTGCCTATCACGGCCTCGGGCGGCTTCATCGATTCGTATGCGGGCGACGGTATCATGGCGCTCTTTTCGGTACCGGCCCGCCAGGCCGTCGATGCAGCCCTCGGCATGAGCCGCGCCCTGGCTGATTTCAACCGGCGTTCGTCAGCCGAAGGACTCCCGCCCGTCGGCATCGGCATCGGGATCAATACCGGACCGCTGGTCCTCGGTACCATGGGCGCCAATGAACGCATGCAGTGTTCGGTGCTGGGAGACACGGTCAACCTCGCGTCACGCATCGAACAACTTACCCGAGTGTACAATGCGCAATGCCTTATCGGAGAACAAACCTTGGCCGCCATAGACACCCAGGATGCTTATTCCGTTCGCCTCGTCGACCGCGTCGCCGTGAAGGGCAAGGACTTTGCCGTCCGGCTCTACGAAGTGCTGGATGCCGAGACCGACGAGCGCCGCAAGGCGAAGGAATCAACACGCGACATGCTCCACCACGCCTTCGGGCTCTACCAGGGGCGGCAGTTCTTCGAAGCCTGTCTAGCCTTCTCCGAGGCCATGCGCATGGACCCGGCCGATCCCGTGCTGTCGTTGTTGGCTGCACGTGCGCACCGGTACATGGAGACACCGCCGCCTGATGACTGGCAGGGGTTTGAAAAGCTTGAGCATAAGTAGGGTATCCATGACGCACCCTCCCGACGCGATCTCTCCATTGCGACTAAAAACCATCAGCGAAAATCAGCGCGATCTGCGGGAGATCTACGTTTTGTTTCCCGCTGATCTCGCAGATCTCCGCAGATGACCCGCCATTGACGGGGCATTGGCTCGGTCGGGTGTTTAGTGGGCCGTATCCCTCCGATCAAATGAACCTTGCGCACCGGCATTCATTTCTCCGGGTCAGTGCCCTTCATCTCCGGGACCCGTACCAGTGTCCACGACGCGCACTCCGACCCGATCTCTCCATTGCGACAAAATACCATCAGCGAAAATCAGCGCGATCTGCGGGAGATCTCCGTTTTGTTTCCCGCTGATCTCGCAGATCTCCGCAGATGACCCGGCATTGACGGGGCATTGGCTCGGTAGGGTGTTTAGTGGGCCTGGAACCCTGGAGAAAGATGCGGGCATTTTACATAATAAGGCCTGTTTCTAGACGCCACAGCAATGTTGTCCTTCTCCATTGCAAGTGCCGCGGCGCATGCCCCTTTTAGCCGCCATAGCTAAGCGGGAGGACGAGGATAGGTAGCGAAGGCGGCCGACGATCGCTACGTCAACGACTACCACGAGCCTTACTCAGCGATCGTCACTCCCCTGTGTGCGGCCCATACGCCCCGTCGGGCGTTTAGTGGGCCTGCAACCCCGGGGCAACCTACGCGCATTCTAAACAAGGACGCAAGCATTACCGGTCACTTTCTCACTTTCTCACTCTCTCACTCTCTTACCTTGTCCAACAGCCAGGTTCCTGCCGGAACCGCTGTCCTGGAACCCCGGGGCGACCTACGCGCATTCTAAACAAGGAGCCAGGCATCTCTCTGCACTTCCTCGTGTTTTATTTTTTCACCTTCTCACTCTCTCGCCGTCTCACTTTCTCACTCTCTTACCTTGTCCAACAGCCAGGTTCCTGCCGGAACCGCTGCCCTGGAACCCCCGGCAGGCCCTCCGCCAACACCCGTCGGCCACCAACCCCGTCCACTACCCGGCTCCTCTCAATGGCAACAGAACAGCCCACGCACAACACGCCCCGATGCCAGGAATGCACCTAAAGGATTCCCATTTGAGACACGTTCCCGCGGGAAATCGGATATTGGATGAACGAACCCAACCCACCGGATGAAACCCCTGCGCATAGGCATCGTGATGGATCTCCTCGAATCCATCAAGCCGAAGAAGGACACCACCCTCGCCCTCATGCTCGAGGCCCAGGCCCGCGGCTGGCAGATCGTGTACATGACGCTCGGCGACCTCTACCTGCGCGACGGCCGCGCGGAAGGCTTCATGCGCCACGTGCGCCTGTTTGCCGACCCGGAACGATGGTACGCGCTGGAGGACGAGACCTACGGGCCGCTCGGCGAGCTCGACGTCATCCTCATGCGCAAGGACCCGCCGTTCGACATGGAGTAC
>CAYMLN010000045.1:9854-10222 GCA_964391045.1 uncultured Saprospiraceae bacterium | reverse complement strand
AAAAGGGCATCCGTGTGCGCGCCCGCTTGTTCACGGGAGATCCTTTCCTCACGATCCTGCCCTCCGGTAGGGACATCCTCCTGCACGGCATCAAGTCGCACGAGTCCGAGATCCGGCTGACGGGATTCCTGCTGGAGACGCTTCGACCGGGCGATGTCTTTGTTGATGTCGGGGCCCATTACGGGTATTATTCGGTCCTGGCTGCAGGCATCGTTGGGTCGAAAGGAATCGTCCGGTCCTTCGAGGCCGCACCGGATTCGATCGCCATGCTGAAGGCCAACACGGAGCGCCTGTCGCAGGTGCGCATCACGGGTGCCGCTGTCAGCGACCATACGGGGGCGATTACGTTCTGGACATTTCCCGGTCCG
>CAYMLN010000045.1:0-9844 GCA_964391045.1 uncultured Saprospiraceae bacterium | reverse complement strand
TCCGATGAAGCCCGTGGGGGGGGGGACACCACTACGTGTGCCGTGTGTCACGCTCGATGAAGCATTAGCGGGGCTTGACGTATCAACCCGTCTCATCGTCAAGGTCGATGTGGAAGGCGGCGAACCGGCCGTCTTGCGCGGCATGGTGAACATCCTGGCCCGATATCGGGTTACGGTGGCCATGGAATACCTGCTGGCCGAACAACCCGATAACCCGCACGACCGGGCCGTTGACCAGCTGCACCGGTTGGGCTACGCAACCTTCGCCATACGGCCGGATGGCACATTGGACCCGATCGCGAATGTGCGTACGTATATGCAGCAGAGGGGATTACGGTCCGACAACCTCGTTTTCCGGCGGTCGGCCGACGCATCGCGATGATTCGCTACTTTCGCCAATCTAAAACCGACACACCATGTATCCCGGTCTTCAACACGCCCACTCCGGATTGCGCTGGATCGCGCTGCTCCTGATCCTCTGGGTCATCATCACCGCCATCCAGGGACTCGGCAAGTCCGCCCATGCCAATGCCGGACTGCGCCGCCCGAGTCTGTTCGCCATGATCTCGGTCCACCTCCAGGCCGTGCTCGGACTGGGCCTGCTCATGATGAGCACCAAGGTGATGTTCTCCGGTGAAATGATGAAAAGCCCCGTGCACCGCTTCTTTACGATGGAACATACCCTGATGATGGTGATCGCCATCGTCCTGATCACCATCGGCCACGGGAAAGCCAAGGCCGGACTGGCCAAGCCTACGCTCTGGTATTACCTGATCGCCTTGTTGCTGATCCTGGCCGCCATTCCCTGGCCCTTCCGGACGGAATTGGGCGGAAGCTGGTTCTGACGCTTAGGGTCGCAGCAGCTCCATCACCTCGTCGATCGGGGTGAAGTCCTTCACGCCGGTGAGTTCCTCCCTGCCGCCATGCAGGCAATAGCCACCCGTATACCCGGCATCCATCAGTTGACGGACTAACCCGGGCGTCCAATCCGCCTCAACCAAGTCTTCTTGCCCCCACGCGTTGGCGCTATCCGGCATTGCCGCCGGCATGACGATAATGCGTCGCGCGCCGGACGGTACGTTTCCATCAACGTCGGCGTCAACAGCGACAAAACTTTGTACATCCGGGGGAATGGCATGCACCGCCGCTGAGGGCACGATCATGCCGGCCGGCCGCAGCTCGATCAGGATGCGGGCGAGCAGGTCTTCATCAGCGGTCAACGGCTCAGCCGCGACGTTCACACCTTCGACCCAGTCGCGGATGGCCTGGAAGCGGGCAAACGATTCCGCGTCATCGGCTACGTCGAGGCTGATCCAATCGACGCCGGCGGCGGCGAAATAGCGGGCATCGGTCAGGTGGGCGACGTGGCGAACGAGGATGGGCGGATTCACGCGGATGGGCTTGTGTCGGGGCGAAGATAGGCGCGTTCGCGCGGACCCGCGTCCCCTCCAAAGCGGCCATGCCGATTGTTCAGGTCCTAACCACCGTGCTCACCATAGAGCGTTTTCATCAGGGCGAAGCAAAGCTTGTCCACATTCGCGAAGTCCTGGTGATAGGAGGAAATATTGGACAGGAGGATGACGCCGTTGCGGCGATCCACGTCGATCGCCATCGATGAGGTATACCCGCCGGTGCCACCGTTATGCCAATGCCATTTGCTTCCGTCCTTGCGATTCAGGATGAACCATCCCAGCCCCACATCGCGGGTTTCCGTCTCTTTGAAGGTCTTTTCCCGGGTCAGGGCAAGCGCATGGTGCGTGGTGTCAAATTGGGCCAGGGCGAACTTCGCAAGATCCCCGACCGTCGAGTAGATGCCGCCTGCGCCGATGAGCGCACCGGGCGCCCAGTTGGGCGTGGGCCGTCCCTTGTCGTCAAGGCCGGCCACAAGGATGTCCGCTATCGTGGACTTGTCCGCGGTAGAATTTTTCATGCCAAGGGGATCGAAGATCAGGGTCCGGGTCAGCTGGTCGAAATCCCTTCCCGTGTATCGCCGCAATGTGTAGGACAGCAGGCCCATGCCCAAGTTTGAATAGTCGCTCTTGCTGCCTTGGGGATAGGCCAGGGACAGGTCGTCCTGCAGGTAGGCATCCAACTTCCGCTCGTCATAGTTCTTGTACGGATTCCGGGGGTTCAGGATGGCGTTGAACCGGATGTTGGACGGCAGGCGGGGCAAGCCGGATGTATGATTGGCCAGCATGCGGAACGTAAACGATTGATCGTCCTTGAACGGGAAATCGAAATACGGATTTATGGTCCCGTCTAGATCGAGTTCACCGGCCTTCACATAATGCGCCAGCACAGTCGTAGTGAACACCTTGGTGATCGATCCGATCTCAAAGGCCCTGTCCTGATTGTCGACAGTCGTGATCGTGTCACCAAGGCGATGCGTTCCATAATACCGCACCTCGCCATCCCGGAGGATAGCGATGGCAAACTGGGTTTTTACCGGAAAACCCCGGGTATAGGTAAATATGGAATCCGTCTGGTCCTTTGTCAGCTCGCCATCGACCAGCCCATTCACGACGGGTTTGGTTTCCCGGTCCTGCGGCGCACAACCCACCCAACAGGCCAGGCATGCTGCCAGACATACCCAAAATACGGTTCTTCTCATCGCTTCATCCTTTTATGAACATAATCGACCCCATTGGCCTCGATGACCTGTTCGGTTATCCTGACAAGTGGGCGCAACCGCATGCACAGGCTCACGCTTCGCAAAGCTTCTTCAGCAGGGCCAGGGCATTTGGCCACATGGTGTCGAAGTATTCCTGAAAGTCCGGATTGTAGGTCAGTTCGATCTTCAACAGGGTGCCGTCGCCGTCCGGGGTGAACGTATAATTCTCGAAGCCGTTGGCCCATTCGTCGACATCGGGGCCTTCGAAGGATTCCTGGTCGCCCGCGATGACGCCCAGGTGCTCGACGCTCACATAGTGGTTAGGCCTGTTCGCGCGGACCCGGGCGATCATGCCGCCGACCTGTTCGTCCTCCCCGACGCCGATGAACCGGATGAGGGAACCTTCCTCCCACGTTCCCATGTACCTCGAGGTCGGGTTGAAGGCCGACGTCCAGGCCCGATACGTTTCCTCGCCGAGCATGATCGCGTACACGCGTTCGACAGGTGCATCGATGCGGATGGACCATTCCATCATCGGGTGACCTGTGATATCTTCGGCGTATGCCTTGAAGCTGTCGAGGATCGCCTGCCAGCCCTGGCGCTGCAGGTCTTGGCTGAATTCATCCTCCGGCTGGAAGACCTCGGTCACGCGTGTACCGTCACCTTCGGTTGAAAAGGTCACATCGACGAGACGGCCATCTCCAAGCGTGTAGCTGAGCTTCGCGTAGGGCACGACGTCGGTAAACTCCCCGGCGAAATCGAACCCCATGCTGCCGTCCTTCGCCTCCATGCGCCAGTTGAATGTGCCGCCGGGCCGGAGGTCGGACTCGGCGCGCGGCGTATGCCATTCCGGACTGGCCTGGTTCCATTTCGTGATATGCGCGGGGCGCGTCCAGTAGGCCCAAACCTTGCGGAGCGGGGCGTTGACATGGGTGGTGATTTCAATAGATGGGTTCATCGGTGTGGTGGATTTAATTGTGGTAGGCGATAAACATATTTCAGCGGGTGAGAACGGGTCACCCTGTATGGCGAACATACGCCTTCAGGCGAATTGATCATTCATGTATAGCCGGTGTGCTTGCCGTTTGGCGCCAGTCCGACAACACCGGGTAAGCCGCCATGCCATCGACCGTCAATCCCTGGGGAGCAAGGACTCGATCTGTGCGGCGAGTGCGGCCTCCATCGCTTCGCTATATCCGCCCTGCACATGACGCACAATGCCCGCCTGGTCGACCAGGAATAGCGTCGGATAACCGGATACGCGATATGCTTTGGGCAGTTCCCGATCCGTGAGCAGGATCGTGTAAGTGACGCCACGCTTTTCCAGGAATGCAGGCATGTCGTCGTCCGCGTCATCATACGGGTCCAGGCCGATGACGCGAAGTCCACGCCCGCCATATGTTTCGTGCAGGCGCTGCAAGCCCGGCAATGCCAGCATGCAGGGGTAGCAAGACTTGTAGAAGAAGTCCAGCAGGACGACCTTGCCCTGGAGGTCCCGAAGCCGGATCGTATCCCCGGTCAACGCGGGAAAGGCAAAGTCTGGCGCGATCGTATCGACCGGCAGCGGGTCCGGCGCCTTGAAGGGCGTATATTCCTTGAGGACGATATCCGTGGGAATCGCGGCGACGGTGAGCTGGTCGGGGTCCGGCGGTTCCAGGGTATACGCGGTGAGGGTAGCGGATTCAAATTGGATCATGGTGTCCGCGGCCATCACGAGTTCGACGAGGCGCGTGATGCGCACCGGGATGCGCGCCTTCACATCGACCCAATACTCGTGCGCGTAGTAGTTGACCTGGAACATCTCCGCCGGATTGGGAAGCGGCACTTCCTGGACCCGGATCCGATGGCACGACCACGGTCCGACCTGTTCGAGCCCGATATAGGTAAATGTAACCGTCGAATCCTCGAACATATCCTCGCCCTGGCCGAGCGGCTTGTCCGCATTCACGAGTGGATCGTAGAGAGCGTTGGTGTAATTGTGCTTGATATTCTCGATCTCCTCCGCCCAGCGGTCCACCTCCATGACCCTGCCTTCACGGCTCCGGCGACCGGCCGTCACAAACCGCTCGCCGGTATACAGGATGTCGGACGACAGGGTATCCTGCCAATACTGTTCCGCGTGAAAAGCGCTGGGAAACAGGGTGTCCCCCGTAAGCTTTCGAAAGTAACAGTGGTAGGTGCTTTGCGAGGTATCCGGCCCGCTCATGTACTTCATGGCATGCCGCATCTCATAGTAGCCTTGCCGGATCTCCCGGCAGGCATTCGCGGCATCCTGGAGAATGGCCACAGGATCCTGGGCCCTGGATATGCCGATGGCAAGAACGACCGTCAATACGGTCGGCAAGAACGTTCGCATGGGGTTACAGGTTTGGTGGGTAAAAGCGGTGTAACCCCCTGAAGTTACATCGAAATGATCTTTATTTCCACCCGCTGGTTCTTGCGCCGCCCGTCGACGGTCTGGTTGGTCGCGATGGGCTGTCGCTTGCCGTAGCCCTTGTACGAGATCTGCTTCTCGGGGATACCGGTGTCGTAGAGATACTCCGCGACGTTCTTCGCGCGCGAGGTCGACAGGCGGTCGCAGTATGCATCCTCCGGAAGACTGTTGGTATGCCCGCCGATCTCGACGACGATATTCGGGTTCTGCGCCAGGAAGTCATGGATCTCCGACAGTACGGCAAAGGAGGCGGGCTGGATGGTGGAGCTGTCCGCTTCGAAGTAGAGCTTCTCGACACGAATGGTCTGACCCAGCGCGATCGTGGCGATGTCGAGCGACTTCAACACTTTCTCGGCCTCGATGACCACAGCGGCGGTCGTCTCGCATCCGTTTAAGTCAGTTACGCGAACGGTGTGCGTGCCCGGGGTGAGTTTCAGGGCCTTGTCAACGGTCTCGCCGTTGTCCCACGCGATCCTGTAGGGTCCTTCGCCGCCAGTGATGCTTAATGAGGCCTTACCATCGGCCGCAAGTTTGTCACTCGACCGGCCGTCCGCCGTTGCCAGCAAGGTCATCGCCGGCGCCGCCGGGATGATGGCGCTCGACACGACGGTCTTCGCCGCCTGGTCGGTGATCGTCACCTGGTACACACCGGGTGCGAGCGCCGACATCTCCGCGGCCATGCCGCCATTGCTCCATTTGTACGTGTAGGGCGGCGTACCGCCTTCCGCCTTGACCGAAAGACGGCCTGTTGTCGCACCGGGGCATACAGCGCCAGACAGGACCGACACAGTGGCCGTGAATGCAGCGCCAGGAAGCGGCGGACCGGACATCGTCGTGTCCTCGATGACCCTGGACAGGCCGTTGTGCCCGGCCATCCAGACGTTGTTGCCCGGACCTTTGTCGAGCAGCACGACTTCTTCCGCCACATGCCCTTCGTTCAGGCTGAGGATCTTCTCCTGGTAGGGATCATACTTCACCAGCCACTCAGAGGCGATGTAGATGATGCCCTTTTGGTCGGAGGACAAGGCCTTGACAGGTCCGCTCACGAGGTCCCGCCAGGCGTCGATGGGATACCAGCGGTTGAACTGGCTGACCAGCCACATCTCGTCCCTGGCCGCCATCCACGCACCTTCCTCGGTCGATGTCACCGCGTGAAAGGACTGCTTTTCCTCATATAGCTTCCACTTGTTCTTCTCGATCCGGGCGACGCCGGCCTCCGTGCCGACCCACCGGATGCCATGCGGGTCCGTGTGGATGAAGTTGACTTCGTTGCTCTTGAGCGTGCCGTCCTCGATCGTGTAGTGGTCGACCACCCGCTCCTGCGGGATCGACACCGTATACACGCCGTTCTTCGTGCCCACCCAGATCAATGACTTGGTAAGATCCATGCAGGTCGCGGCTTCGCCGGCATCGAAGGTCAGTTCCTGGCCGGTCGCGGCGAACCGTACCCGGCCATCGCGAAACAGCATAATCAGGCCGTAGTCGCCAGACCAGTCCACGTCCACGACCTGGTCGCCGACCTGCATGGCCTGGGCCTGGTAGCCGGCCGCGGGGATCATGAAAACATCGGCGCTCGTTGCGACATAGAGGTTTCCGTCGGGATCGTGCGTGAGCGCGCGATACTCGACGCGGTCGGGGATGCCTTCGATCTTCTGGACGGTCCGCAACTGCTGGGCATGCGCGGAGAAGACAACGAAGAGCGTGATTAAGGCGAAAACGGGCCTGCGAAACATCATGTACTCTGGCTTTTACTCGGTCACCGGCGAGTCCTGTTGAAACGCCGGAAAGACGGCGTTATTTGATTTCCGGGAATGGCGGCGGATATTCGGATCGAATTTCGGCGCAAAAATACGCCCAAACCCTGTAAACGACATGAAACGCAAGATCCGCATGGGCATGGTCGGCGGCGGCCGCGGCGCCTTCATCGGCGCGGTGCACCGCATGGCGGCCGCACTGGACGGCCAGGTCGAACTGGTCTGCGGCGCCTTTAGCAGCGACCCGGAACGGTCGCGGCAAAGCGGCCAAGACCTGTTCCTTCCGCCGGAACGCTGCTATGGCTCCTACGCGGAAATGCTGTTCACCGAATCGATGCTGTCCGCCGACACGCGTATGGACCTGGTCGCCATCGTGACGCCCAACCATCTTCACTTCGGGCCGGCGATGATGGCGCTCGACCACGGCTTTCATGTCATCTGTGACAAACCGATGTGCCTCAACGTGGCGGAAGCGCTCGAGCTGCAGCAAAAGGTGCGGGACACCGGATTGCTGTTTGCCCTCACGCACACCTACACGGGCTATCCGATGGTCAAGCAGGCGCGGCAGATGGTGCGGCATGGCGAACTCGGCGCTATTCGACGCGTCGTGGTCGAATATCCACAGGGCTGGTTGAGCACACCGTTGGAGGCCGACGAACAAAAACAAGCGTCCTGGCGGACTGACCCGTCGCGATCCGGTGCGGCCGGCGCCATGGGCGATATCGGCACGCATGCTGAAAATCTGCTCGAGTATATCACGGGCCTGGAGATCGACGCCCTGTGCGCCGACCTCCATACGCACATTCCCGGCCGCCGGCTCGACGACGACGGCAGCGTGCTCCTCCGGCTCAACAACGGCGCACGCGGCGTGCTGTATGCAAGCCAGATCAGCGCCGGCGAGGAAAACAACCTGCGCATCCGGGTGTATGGCGAACGCGGCAGCCTCGACTGGTCGCAGATGGAACCCAACACGCTCACCGTTCGCTGGCTCGACCATCCGACGCAGCAATACCGCACTGGCGTGGGGTCGCTCTATCCCGAGACGCAGGCCCACACGCGCGTCCCCGCCGGACATCCGGAAGGATACATCGAGGCCTTTGCCAACATCTATCGCAACGTCGCCTATTGCCTGCAGGCGCGGCTTGCGGGTGAGGCCGTCGATCCGGTGTACCTCGACTTCCCGACGGTTGAGGACGGCGTGAAAGGCATGCAATTCATCGAAGCGGTCGTCGCGTCAGGCAAAAACGAGGAACAGAAGTGGTTCTCCTTGACATGAGCATTTCATATTTCCCACAGAGACACAGATTCCTCGCTGTATCGATCTTGCGTTGATAAATTTACCGGTATGGTATTGTTGATGACGATGTATGGAGCGCGCAGAATTGCGGGCAGTCCGCGTAATTGACGTTCACATCAACAATCTTTAAAAAAGGGTACCGATTCCCTGCAAACAAAATACAGCAGACCATCTGCGTCTCTGTGTGAAATGTGACCAACCGCAACGCTACCCATAAGCGCCTATCCAGGATGATAATAACATAGCTTACCCCCATGACACCCAAAGCTTATGTCCGCACGTTGGCCGCCGCCTTCCGAAAGGCGGGCGATCCCGAGCGCGCCGGCTACCAGCGCGCATACATGCGCGACCAAAACGACTACTTCGGCCTGGGCGCGAAGGAATGGATGGCGATCGTCAAGACCATTCACGCCGAGCATGGCCTTTTCGACGGTGAGGACCTGAAGGCCTATGTACGTTTGTGCTATGGCGAGGAGCGGCGCGAGCTGCATTACGCAGCCATCACCATGGTCGAGAAACAACTGAAGAAGCAGCCGGCCGACTTCATCGGCTTCCTGGAGGAGATGATCGTAACGAATGCCTGGTGGGATACCGTCGACTGGATCGCGAAACTCGTCGGGCAACATTTCCAGCGCTATCCCGATCTGCAGCATCCGTATTGCGAAACGTGGATCGACGGCCCGCACCTGTGGCTTCAGCGCGTGGCGATCATCCACCAGTTGGCCTACAAGGAAAAGACGGATGAAAAGTTGCTCTTCAATTTGATCAGCCGGCAGGCGGACAACAAGGAATTCTTCATCCGGAAAGCGTGCGGATGGGCGCTCCGGCAATATGCAAAAACAAGACCCGCCGCCGTGGAAAAATTCCTGGCGAAACAGCCGCTCTCCGGACTGACGGTCCGGGAAGCGCGAAAGCAGTTGGATCGAATGAAAGGCGAATAAGCCGGATCCTTATTCGTAGCGCAGCGACTCGATCGGATCGAGACGCGCAGCCTTGAGTGCGGGATAGAGTCCCGAAGCCAGCCCCACGATGAGGCAGGTGATCAGGCCGAGGATCATCCACGCCCACGGGATGATGAATTTCCCGCCCAGCAGCAGGGCAACGCCGTTGCCGATCGCAATGCCGAGCAGGACGCCGAGGATGCCGCCGAGCTGGCAGATGAGGACGGCTTCGGCGAGGAACTGGTTCATGATGTTGGCCCGCGTGGCGCCCAGCGCCTTGGTGATTCCGATCTCGCGTGTGCGCTCCGTCACGGAGACGAGCATGATGTTCATCAGCCCGATGGCCGCGCCGATGAGGGTGACAAGGCCGATGATGATCGTCGCGATGCGGATCGTCGAGGTGCTCTCGACCAGGACGTTCATCAACCCGTCGCTCTTCTGGGTCTCGAAGTCATTGTCCTCGCTTGCGCGGAGCTGTCGGATCGTACGCATAACGCCAGTGGCTTCCGAGATCGCGTCGTCCATCTGCGCCGCCGTCTCCGTACCCACGCTGACGAGATAGTTCTTCTCGGCATACCCGTACCACTGCCGCTCGCACAGCAGCGGGATCAGGGCCTGCCGGTCGGCGCTTTGGTTGATCGACGCACCCTTGGACGCGAGCACGCCGACCACGGTAAATCGCCGGTTGTCGATGGTGATGTTCTTGTTGATCGCCGCGGCCGCTTTCCCGCCAAAAAGCGTCTTGACGATGTCCATGCCGATCAGGGTCACCTGCGTCCCGGACTCCTGCTCGACGTTGGTGAAGTT
>CAYMLN010000044.1:0-10417 GCA_964391045.1 uncultured Saprospiraceae bacterium | reverse complement strand
GATCTCGCCCGTCTCGGGATCCGGCAGGTAGCCGCCGGTCTCCTCGATCATGACGTTGATCATGGATTGAATGTAGTCGTTCATCTCCCGGGAATACTGCCGGGCGGGATCAACGCGCTCTGCATACACCGCCAGCGACTCCCGCTTCTTGGCGCCATCCTTGATGGCCTGGGGGAGTTTGTTGTTGGCATCGTCAAGCGCATGGTTGCTTTTTTCCAAGCTCTTGTCGACGACCTTGAAGGCGTTGAAGATTTCCGCAGAGACGTTGAGGGCGAGCAGTGCGGTCAATACCAAGTACATGATATTGATCATCAACTGCCTGGGCTCCTTTGGAATTGACATAGTCCTGTTTTAAAGTTTATCGGAATGAAACTAATCAACCGGGTGATGCCTGCAATCAGGCCTTGCCACCCGTCATGGCCGTCAACATGTTGCCGTACACGCTGTTGAGCGAGCGCAGGTTCTTGTTGAGGTGGGCCATCTGCTCGGAATAGGACTTTGCCTCGCCGGCGGAGTTGCCGAGTTCGGCCAATGCCGTGTTCATCTGGCTGAGCTGGCCGGAAGTGGCCAGGACATCCTTGTACATCTTGTTTACGCCCTGGATATTCTCGTTGAGCGCGGCGATGTGGGAACGGTAGGCTTTCGTCTCCTCGACGCTGTTGCTGAGTTCCTTCATGGCCTGGTTCATGCGGTCGTAGAAATTGCCCATGCTCTTGATCTGGTCCTGCGTGGCGGAAAAGTCCACTTCCTGGAGCGCCTTGAGGGAGCTCAGGCTCTTGGCCATGATCTGCAACTCGGACAACATGCCGCCAAGCTGGCCTTCAACCTTGTTGGCATCGAGCGGGCGGAGTTCGGCCTTTTGCTCGCCGGCCGTCAGCGGGGCGATGTTGCTGTTGTATTTCTCGAGACCCGGGTACAGTTTTTCCCAGTAATAATCCTTCTCCGGCGGAATGATACCGAGCATGAGGAAGAGGAAGGCTTCGGTGAGGAGGCCGACAGTGATCATGAAGTCACCCCAAGGTGCGCTCTTGATCTTGCCGAGGGCCCCGATCATGACCACGGATGCGCCAACGCCGATGATGAAGTTCTTCAGGTACTTGAACCCGGGAGATTTAACAAAGCTTGACATGCTGGTTGAGATGTTAGTTGTTAAGAGATGATACGGTTTTCTTCAAATCAAATGGCTTGCGGACGAGGGGAAAACCTCGGAATCCGCTGAAGCGCGGTAAGTGCGTGTGATGAAAAAAGTCAAATGGTCGCGGTGCGGGTGTTTAGTTACCGCGATCAATTGGCATCGTCTATGGCGCGGCCGAGGAAGGTCAGGGCGCAACGGAACCCGATATAGGATTTCGTCGTGTCCTGGTATTCCCAGTGGCGCGTACCGGTCTGCAGGTAGTAGGCGACGTCCTTCCAGGAACCGCCGCGGATCACCTTGCGCTTGTAGACCGGGGGATCGTCCGGCTTGGCGTCATACTTAATGTCCGGGTTGTTGTCATGGACGATCGACTGGGCATTCTCGAAGAACGCCGTTTCCGTCCACTCGGACGCGTTGCCCGACATGTTGTAGAGGCCGTAGTCGTTGGGGAAGTAGGCATCTGCCTTGACCGTGTAATGACCGCCGTCCTCCGGATAGTTGCCGCGACCGGGCTTGAAGTTGGCCAGCAGGCAACCTTTGGAATTGCGCAGGCCATAACCGCCCCACGGATACGGAGCCAGTTCGTGACCGCCGCGGGACGCGTATTCCCATTCATATTCGGTCGGAAGGCGGAATTCTTCTGTATTGGGTTCGTCGGCGCGGAAGGTATTCCAGAGATTCGTGCGCCAGAAACAGAAGGCCTTCGCCATCTTCCAGTTGACCCCGACGACGGGATAGTCATCAAAAGCCGGGTGCCAGAAATAGTTACGGGTAAAGGGCTCATTGTAGGAGTAGGCGAAGTCGCGGATCCAGACGAGCGTGTCGGGATAGATGCTCACCTCCTCGCGGTTGAGGATCTCCGTCCGGCGACCCTTGAACTCGGGGCTTGCCGCCTTTTTCCAATCCTTCCACTCGTACTTGTAGACCAGCTCGCGGGTATCGAGTTCGCGCTTGCCGGCGAAGACGTCATCGCCCTGGAAGTAGAGGTCCTCGAGGATCTCGTCCGACCAGTCGATCTCGTATTCCCAGTCGATGGTCTGGTTGCCGTCCTCGTCTTCCTTGAAGTGGTCGAGCATCACGTGGGCGATCGAGTCGCGCACGTAATTGACGAACTGGCGGTACTCGTTGTTGGTGATCTCCGTGTCGTCCATGAAGAAGCCCACGATCGAGATCTGCATCGGGCGCTGCATGAAGCTGTTGAAGATATCCTGGTCGGATTGGCCGATATGCACGGTGCCGCTCTTCACGTACTCCATGCCGTAGGGGCTGATGGAGGTGTACCGCGGACGATCCAGGACCCCTTCGAGTTGTCCGGATTGTTTACTGCCGCCGCAGGACGCAAGCAAAGACGCCATGGCCGCCATGGCCATCATTGAGACTAAAACGTTCCTCATCCTCAAAAAAAATTTCGCAGTTCTGGCTAGCGTGAAAAAAGAGGCTCAAAGATAATTTTTTGAGAAAGATTACCAACAAATATCTTTTTCGTCTCCACGCGCCTTGACCACATAATTTATGCCAACAACGGTTCTAACGAGGTCGGGCGCAGTCATATTTTCCAAACGTTAAAAATTAATTAATTCCTTCACAATAAATCACATTATATATTTTTATAATAATTAGATGCCTAGTAATCAAAACTTTGGTTTGAATCAGGGGGTTGGGTCGTCATTGGAAGGGCCTTGGATGCCCAGAGCAGGGCTACAGGTTGCGCGGATTATAAATAACGCGCGGCGGCAATCCCGCCCCGATCACCTGCCCGAGGTTGTAGCGGAGCAGGACCTCGTGCGTACCCTGCTGGCTCCCGGCCAGGCCGCTGAGGGTGATCTCGTACCCGTAATGCAGGACGAATCGAGGCGAAAGCCGGAACCCGGCGGCCAGGGACAAGGCATCGACGGAACGCGCGGAGAATCCGCGGTAACCGACCTTGGCCTGGAAGGTGTTGTTCCAGTCGGCCCGGACATACCCCTCCGCCTGCACCTGGGCCAGGTCCGTGCGGACCATGATCCCCGGATAGAGCGTCATGGATTCCGTGAGGTCAGTCCGGTATTCTCCGGACAGGAGGAATGCCGGGACCGGCGAATAGCGGACGCTCTCCCCCATCGCCAGGCCGCCGGGGATATACCCGATCATAGAAAGGCCGGCCTCCAGGCGATCCCCGACATAGTAGACCCCCGCATCGAGGACCGGGGCGATGCCGCTCGCCACGCCATTGGGCAGGTTGCCGTCGAGGTGATCGATGATATTGCCTTCATAGAATCCTTCCGGGGCCCGCAAGGCGGTACCGTCGAGCCGTTTCTGGAGGATACCCGGTCGAAGCCCTACGGAAAAGACCCCAATTGTCGACTGGATGACATAGTTGTAGGAAAGCGAGAAACCGGTCTGCCGCTCCGCGCCGAACTCTTCGTTGGTCAGCTGGAACCCGATGCCACCGCCCCAGATGTACATGGGCATGTGCCCTGTGAGGGCCCGGTACTCGGGATTGCCCGGCAGGCCGGCCCACTGGGTCCGGTAATGGAGGCCCATCGCGAGGCTTCGTTCCATGCCGCCGTAGGCCGGGTTGTAGCCGTACTTGTCTTGCATGAACAGCCCGGTCTGCCCGATATGCTGGGCCCAGAGGGTGCCTGTGAACCCCACCAGGTAAACGAAACCGATCCAGCGCCACATGCGATGCATAGCCTTCCTGTAAAGATAACCGGATGCCTAATTGTTCATGGGGCAGAAAATGAGGGCTTCTGCCCTGGTCGGCCGACAGGACGGGCGTATGTGATCACAGGATGGACGCCTCGGCAACCAGCCCGTCGAAGCCCAGCTCGACACCGTCGGGAAGCGAGGACCCGACATCGGCATGCAGCCCCATGTCATGACTGATATGCGTGAGGATACACCGGCGGGGCTGCAGGCGATCGGCCAGCGCGCAGGCTTCTTCGATGTTGAGATGGGTCGGATGCGGGCGACGCCGCAGGGCGTTGAGCACGAGCACATCAAGCCCTTCGAGCCGTTCGAGCGTAGAGGGCGGCAGCGTCTTGACGTCTGTGAGATAGGCGGCAGACCCGATGCGGTAGCCCAGGACAGGGAGACCGCCGTGGTCAGCCGGCAGCGGGGTCACCATGACATTTTCCACAGTGAAGGGCCGTTCATCGACGGGCCGCGTGATCACGCGGGGCTTGCCCGGATAAATGTAGTTGTCGTCAAACGCGTAGGCGAAGCGCTTGCGGATATCGTCCAGCACGCGGGGCAGGCCGTACAACGGCATATCCCGGTTGTGCGTGAAATTGATGGGACGGATGTCATCCAATCCCGAGACATGATCGTTGTGTTCGTGCGTGATCAATATCGCCCGCACATCGTCGATGCCGGCCCGAAGCATTTGCTGGCGGAAATCAGGCCCCATGTCGACTGCGATCCCGACCTCGCCGACCTCGAAGAGGGCGGCCGTGCGCAGCCGGTTGTCCCGCGGGTCCGTCGAGCGGCACACCGCGCACCGGCATCCGATGACGGGGATCCCTTGGGAGGTACCCGTACCGAGTAGCCGGAGGCGCAAGGGCGGGGTCACGCTTCCTTCAACGCGGATTTGCGGACGCGGACGAGCCATTCCAGTTCGTCGGCCGGCAGGACGGACAAGTCGGGCCGCTGGTCCTCGAGGATCTCCAGCAGCGTGTTCATCCGCGCCTCCGTATCGAAGAACTTATTGACGATGACCATATTTTTGCCGGCCACGAGGCAATAACCCGACTGGAAATTGCCTTTTTCGTACCGCACCTGTATGTTCAACGCCTTGAAGATGTCTTCCAGCCTGGACAAGCTGTGCTTCGAATATCTGACCATCGACTTACCTTTAACGTCTTGCCCGGCGGTTTCGCCAACGGCCTTGCCACCGGGTCAATTGCGGCCATGAAATTACGAAATTCCCTTATCTGTCTCTTCCGGGCCCTTCCTATCCTCGCCTTTGCGGCCGTGACGGGCCCCCTTCGCGCACAGGAATTCTCCATGACGGCGGTGGCGGGCTTCAACGCCTGCCAGATCGACGGCGACGACCTGGCCGGCTTCGACAAGATCGGACTTACCGCCGGCCTTCGTGCCCGCTGGGAGACGCCCTCAATCATCGATTACAACATCGAATTCCTCTACAGCCAGCGCGGCAGCCGACCGGACGTCTTCAATCCCGAATACGACCCGGATATCAATGTCAACCTGCAATACGCGGAGATCCCGGTTTATGTGACCCTCAGCGACTGGTGGCAGGAAGAGGGGCAATACCACAAGGTGGCCGCCCATGCGGGGTTCAGCTACGGACGGCTGATCAACGCCCGGACCGAGGATTATTTCAACTCCGGGGATGCGAACTTGGATGCCCTGGTCCCTTATTTCTCGGAGAATGACTTTTCCTGGCTCGTAGGCGCGACCATCCGCTTCTCGCCCCGCTGGGGCATGACGGCCCGGTACACGCGGAGCATCAATCCCCTCCTCGACGCCCAGAAAAACGGACTCAACCGGTCCAACATGATCGGCTATTTCCTGACCTTCCGGCTCGAATACACGATCAAGTAATTCCTCAGCCGCTACACGCCTGAACCATGAACATCCGCACGCGCATCGCCCTGCTCGCCCTCCCGCTCCTGATGAGTCTTCTCGCCGCCTGTAAAAGCGAAAGCGGGAAAACCGCCGAACCGGCCGCGCAGGCGCCTGCCCTGCCCGCCATGACCCGTGAGGATATCAACGCCCTTTACGCGGCCACCGACAAGGTGGATATCCTGTTCTACGAACTGCCGGTGAGCGTTTCCCAGGACGATGCCGCAAGCGCCAAGAACACGGTCACCTACATTGCGCCCGTTTCGCCGCCCGCCGGGTCTGCCTGTCCATCCGTGGCGCGCCTGTCGTGGATCTCCGGCGGCGCGATCATCAAGGAGGCCAATGTGCACATCGATTCTACCTGCGCCTACCTGGTCTTTGTGGAAAAGGAGCAACCGGTGGCGCAAAACGCCATGGAGGCGCCCGGACAGGACTTCTTCCGGTCCGTGATCAGCCAGGCGCGCCAGCGCATGGGCCAATGAACACCCGCCGGCTGGCGGTCATCGACCTCGGCTCCAATACCTTTCACCTCCTCATCTGTGACGTCCGGACGGATGGCACGTGGACCGAATTATACCGCGAACGCAGATATGTAAAGCTGGCCGCCGGCGGACTGGACCACCTCGACGAGGACCGGATCAGCCGTGCGGTCAATTGCATGATCGCTTTCGCCGAAACCGCCCGTACATATCACGTAACCGCCATTCGTGCCACCGGCACGGCCGCCATGCGGGAAGCGGGCAACGGCGCCGAGCTGGCCCGCCGCATCCATGCCGCGTGCGGCATACCGATCGAGATCATCGACGGCCAGGCCGAGGCCGGCTATATCCTGAAAGGGATCCAGGCGGCGCTGCCGCCGGTCGATCGCCCGGCCCTGGTCATGGATATCGGCGGCGGCAGCGTCGAATTCATCCTATACCGTGGACCCGATATACGCTTCAAGGCCAGCTACAAGATCGGGGTGGCCGTCCTTTTTCGCGCTTATCACCGCGAGGACCCGTTGACCCCGGTAGCCCGCCGGGACATGGAACGCATGCTGGGTGAGACCCTCGCCCCCCTCATTGACGCCGTCCGCGCGGCAGGACCGTATGACCTTGTCGGGGCGAGCGGCTCCTTCGAGATCATTCACGCCGTCATGCCCCATCTGCAGACACATCCGCACTGGGCGGAGATCGACCTGCGCGCTCTTCCGGAATACCTGGAAAGCATCATCCGCCTTGATACGACGGCCCGCCAGGGCATTCCGGATATCCCGATCGAGCGGGTGGATTACGTCGTGGTCGCCTTCATCCTCATCCAATACGTCCTGCGGGAAATTTCTCCGGAACGGCTGTTCTACTGCGAATACGCACTCAAGGAGGGCGTGATGGCGGAAATGGCCAAAATTTAATTTAGATTGGCTTAAATTATTATTTTTGCAAATCTAATATTCTTATCTTCGCATCATGGATTGGCTTCACATCCTGCACGAACCCTGGGCTTGGCGGGCCCTCGTCGCGGCATCGGTCGTTGGGGTGACCTGCGGCCTGCTGGGCAGTTTCATCGTGCTGCGCAACATGGCCATGATCGGCGACGCGCTGTCGCATGCCGTCCTGCCGGGCGTGGTCCTCGCGTTTGTCATCCTGGGGTATCACACCACGGGCTTTTTCCTCGGGTCAGTTGTCGCGGGCCTGCTCACCGCGGTCGCCATTACCTGGATACAGGACCATGCGCGCACGAAGGCCGATGCGGTCATCGGCATCGTGTTTACCACCATGTTCTCGTTCGGCGTGATCGGCATCAGCGCGATCTCCCGCACGGGCGTGCATCTCGACCTGAAAGATTTCCTGTTTGGCAACGTCCTCGGCGTCGCGGACGAGGATCTCGCGATCTCCTTCACCGTGCTCCTTCTCGTGGCCGGCAGCATCGCCTTCCTCTACCGGCCCTTGTTTGCCGCCACCTTCCAGCCTACTGTCGCCGCGACCATGGGCATTCCCGTCCGGCTGGTCCACTACTATGTGATGCTGCTGCTCTCCTTCGCCGTCGTGGCGGCCATGCAGACCGTCGGGGTCATCCTCGTCGTCGCCATGCTGATCACGCCGGCATCGACGGCCCTCCTTTTGCAAAAGCGCCTGCCCGGCGTCCTGATGCTCTCTGCTGTCATCGGCCTCGCATCCGCCGTCGCCGGCCTGCTGTTGTCCATTCGCTTTGAACTCCCGCCCGGTCCGGCTATCGCGGTTACGGCCACAGCGTTCTACGCGCTTGCCGTTTTCTTCGCCCCGGGCGTCGGGCTGGTGGCCCGCCTCCGGGCACGACGGCTGCAGCGCGTCCGCATCCAGGCCGAGGACGTCCTAAAGGCCCTTCACAAGGATACCTTCGGCACCGGCCAGGATCCCCGGACGTTCGCCGAACGCCTGGGCTTGTCGGACGGTGTCACGCAAGCTGCCGTGCGTCGACTGACCCGCAAGGGATTGGTGCAGCGCGACAATGACGGCCTTCGCCTCACGGATGCCGGCCGGAGGGCTGCCGACGAACTCATCCGGGCCCATCGCCTTTGGGAAAGTTACCTCGTTGCGGAATACGACATGCCGGGTGACCGCATCCATGCCGAAGCCGAGCGGCTGGAGCACCTCCTCACGCCGGAGCAAGTCAATGCGGTTGATCGTCATCTCGGTTACCCGATGACCGATCCCCACGGATCGCCTATCCCGGCCGCGCCCGATGCCACACTTTGCACGCTTGACGATCTGTTTGTCCACCAGCAAGGCCGCATCGCCCTGCGCCAGCCGGGCGCGGACATCCCGCATCGGCTGTGGGAACTGGGCCTCGGGCCCGGCGATATCCTCGAGGTCATGCGAAAGGCCGGAGCCATATCGGTCCGGACAGCGACAAGGGAAACGGAAGTACCGGCTGACCTGGCGCGACGCATCGCGCTCGAGCCGGTGACGGACTAAATCACTCCTCCTCGTCGGACCCCATCTGGTTCTCGGCCCGCAGTTGGTTGAGGATCCGGTCCATCCGGAAGAACTCGTCGAGCGAATCGTCGAGGAAGAACTTGAGGTCGGGAATGCGGCGCATCTGCTTGCCGACCTTGGCGGCCAGGGCGTGGCGCAACTGATGCTGGTGCTGGTCGAGCGAGAGCATCACCTCCTGCTTGTTGTCCGTATTGTAGACGGAGAGATACATCTTGGCGATCATCAGGTCGGGCGAAATGACGACCCGCGTGACCGTGACCATGGCCTTGTCGAAGATATATCCGCCCTCTTCCAGGAGGACCATGCTGAACTGGCGGCGCAGCAATTCGCCGATCTGTTTCTGTCGCTTCGTTTCCATACCGGAGAGGAGGATCGCCGGCAAAGGTACGGGGAAATGAACGGAACGGCCGGTTGCCGCCCTGCAAGGCATGTCCTTATCTTTCCCGCTTAAACCCGCACGAGGCGTGTACCCGCACGATTCCATCCTGGATCAACCGATCGAATACCTGAAGGGCGTCGGTCCCGCGCGCGGCGACCTGCTGCGCACGGAACTCGGCATCCACAAGATCGGGGACCTCCTCTTCGACCTGCCATTCCGCTACATCGACAAATCCTCCGTGTCGACGATCCGCGAAGCGCTCACGTCACCGGACCCGGTACAACTCAAGGGCACCTTCAGCGCAACGTATACGGAAGGCAGCGGGCCGAAAAAACGACTCGTGGCCACGTTTGAAGACGGCTCGGGCTCGATCGATGTCGTGTGGTTTCACCGCATCCGCGACCTGGAGAATTGGATCCACCTCGGCCAGCCGTATCTCTTGTATGGAAAACTGCAATCCTTCCGCAATGGCTGGAGCATCGTCCATCCGGAGATGGAGGAACTCACGCCCGGCAAGGCCCTGCCGTCCGGCCTCGAACCCGTCTACAGCAGCACCGAGAAGCTGATGCTCAAGGGCCTCGACAGCCGGGGCCGCCGCAAGCTGGTCTGGCAGCTCCTGACGCAATTGCGCCCCGAGGACCTGCCCGAGAACCTGTCCGGCGAACTGCTCCGCCAGCTTCGCTTCGGCAACCGGTATGAGACGATCCGCACCATCCACTTTCCGCCCAACCAGGAGGCGCTGTGGAATGCGAAGAACCGGCTGAAGTTTGAAGAGCTGTTCTTCCTCCAGATGCTCCTGCTGCGCGCCAAAGTGCATCGCGACGCGGCTGTCCGCGGACATGTCTTCGGCGAGGTCGGCGAATATGTAAAATCCTTTTACGCCCATCACCTCCCCTTCGACCTGACGGGCGCCCAGAAGCGCGTGATCCGCGAGATCCGCAACGACATGGGCTCGGGCCGGCAGATGAACCGCCTGCTGCAGGGCGATGTCGGCAGCGGCAAGACCATCGTGGCCCTGATGAGCATGCTCATCGCCGCGGACAACGGCTACCAGTCCGTCATGATGGCGCCGACTGAAGTGCTTGCCATGCAACATTACCGGTCGGTCACCGAACTCCTCGACGGCATGGACGTTCGCGTAGACTTCCTCTCCGGCAGCGTGACCGGCGCTGCGCGGCAACAGGTGCTCGACGGCGTGCGGACCGGACAGACGGCCATCCTCCTCGGCACCCACGCGGTCATCGAGGAAAACGTCGTATTCGCAAAACTCGGCCTGGCGATCACGGACGAGCAGCACCGCTTCGGCGTCGCGCAGCGCGCGCAGATGTGGGCCAAGTCGGACCTTCATCCGCCGCACGTGCTCGTCATGACCGCGACGCC
>CAYMLN010000043.1:2727-10521 GCA_964391045.1 uncultured Saprospiraceae bacterium | reverse complement strand
TCTATCGGGCGTGGGAAAAAACTTGCCGAAAACCGAAATGGAAAGGCTGCTGAGCGAACTGCTCAGGGACTACAACGCCGAAAGCATGAATTACCAGCAACTCCGCAAGGTGATCGTCCTGGCGGACGAATGGACGACGGCGAACAACATGCTCACCCTGACGCTCAAGATGAAACGAAACGTCGTCGCCGGCGTGTATGAAGAGAAACTCGAGTCACTCTACGCCCGGGAGGGGTCCGTGTCCTGGGCGGACAAGATCCTGGACACCGCCCAGCCATGAAGACGCATACGTTTGACGGCAAGGTCTGCTGGATCACCGGCGCGTCGAGCGGTATCGGCGAGGCACTGGCCCTGGCGCTGAGCGCGCAGGGCGCGACCCTCGTCCTCAGCGCGCGCAACGAAGGCCATCTCGCACGCGTGAAGGAGGCCTGCGCCGCACCGGAGAAGGTACACATCCTGCCGGTCGACCTGGAGCGTACAGCGGCGTTGCCCGCAATTGCAGAAAGCGCCTGGGCGATGCATGATCGCATCGACTACGCCTTCCTGAATGCCGGCCTGGCGGTGCGGGACATGACGGTCAACATCACGCCGGAGGTCCTGCGAAAGGTGATCGACACCAACTTCATGGGCGCCGCCGTCATCGCGCGCACGCTGCTCCCGCACATGCTCGCGCGAAAATCCGGCACGTTCGTGGTCACCAGCAGCCTGTCCGGAAAGTATGGCATCCCAAAACTCAGCGCGTACGCCGCCTCGAAGCATGCGCTCCACGGCTTCTTTGATTCGCTGCGCGCCGAATACGCGAAGGACGGCATCGTCGTGACCATGGTGATCCCGGGGCTGATCCGCACGGGCATATCAGAGCACGCCCTGACCGGCAGCGGCGGGGCGTACGGAAAGATGATGACCTCCATCGCCGCCGGCATGTTGCCGGACGAATGCGCAAGGCAGATCCTGCGCGGCGTATTGAAACGAAAGAACGAAGTGATCGTCGGACGCTCCGAAAAGTTCACGCTGTTGATCAACCGGCTCTTTCCGGACCTGATGGCCTGGATCATCCGGAATCATCCGCTGCAACGGATCCGCAAGTTGGGATTGGGGAAAAAGACCACGGGTGGAACCCCGCAGGGCTGAGCGGTTTCAGATACTCGCCACGATGTAATAGATCATGAAGAAGCATACGAGCAACTTCAGGAACGATCCTGTGAGGAATCCCACGAACGAACCAATGGCCGCCTTCAACGCATTCGCGGAGTTTTGTCGCGCGAGCAACTCGCCGAGGAACGCGCCTACGAACGGCCCGATGATCACGCCCATCGGTCCCATCCAGAAAGCCGCGAGGAAGCCGAGCGTACATCCCCACACGCCGTATTTCGTCCCGCCGAATTTCTTCGTACCCCAGATCGGCACGTAATAGTCGAGGATCATCGTCGCCAAGGTCAGCGCGCCCCAGAGCAGGAGGAATTTCAACGTGAACGGATTCGGGTCGCGCAACTGCTGGAGCCACAGCCCCGCATACGCGATCGGGGGACCCGGCAGGGCAGGCAGGAGACTGCCGGCCACGCCGGCGACGGCGAGGAGAATGCCCAAGACAATGATCACCCATTCCATTCCATAATGTTAGGGAGAAATTAGGAATGCGCTGCCGGCTATGATCTTGCGGAACGGGCAGGCGAAGATGTCTACAACCTGTGGCCGTTTGCCCTTTACCGTTCGCCGCTCACCCCTAATAGATCAACGTCTGCATCCCATGCGCCGGGATCTCCTGCGCCACGGCATGATCCTCGACATAGAGCTTGTACGCGATAGGCTGGTCCGTGTGGTTCATGACCACGGTAACAAATGTCCCGTCAGGATTGACAAAGGTCGTACTGAGGAGGTGGCTGCGGCTCGACGCCGTACTGACGCGCTTCGCGCCCGGGCGGATGAATTTCGAGAAGTGACCGATGTAATAATAGGCCGGCGTGTAGATGAGTTCGCCCGAGCGCGTATCCGCATGCACGGGCGCAAAGCAAAAGTTGCCGACATGATTCGGCCCGCCGGTATGGTCGAGCAGGATGTTCCAGTCGGTCCAGGCTACCGTGCCCTGGTTGAAGTCGTTGATCATCGACCTCCCATAGCGCTCGGCATTCGGCCAGTATTGATATTTCGCCGCATCGAATTTCTCGTTGCACCCCTCAGTGAAGATGAGGTTGACATTTGGATAGTCCTCGTGGACTGTCCCGAGGTTATCGAACATCGGCTGCCCGCCTGTCCAGGTCTCGTACCAGTGAAAGCCCACGCCCCACACATACTTCGCGGCCTTCTTGTCTGAAAGGATCGTTTGCACGCGATGATTGATGAGGTCGCGGTTGTGGTCCCAGACAATGATCTTCTTATTGCCGTAACCCGCCTTCTTCATCGCCGGACCGAGATACTTCTTGAGGAAATCCCGCTCGTCTTCTGCCGAATAGATACACGACTCCCACCGCTGCGTGGCCATCGGCTCGTTCTGCACGGAGATGCCCCAGATCGGGATCCCTTCGCGTTCGTACGCGCCGATAAACCGCGTGTAATAATTTGCCCAGGCCGCACGATACGCGGGCAACAGCTTGCCGCCGCGAAGCATGCTGTTGTTGTCCTTCATGAACGCGGGCGGGCTCCACGGGCTGGCATACACGGGAATATCCCCGGTCTTGCCGAGGATGCGCCGGAGCATCGGGATGCGATGGACCCGGTCGGGCCCGATGTCGAACGAGGCCAGGTCCTTATCACCTTCCTTGACATAGGTATAGCTGCCGCTGCTGAAGTCGCAACTGTGGATCGTGGTGCGCAGGAGCGAATACCCGATGCCTGCGTCCTTGTCGAAATACGCCTTGAGGAATTCCTCCTGCCGGTCGGCCGGCAACGCGGCGAAGACTTCGGCCGAGGCGTCGGTGACCGCGCCTCCGATGCCGAGGAAGGTCTGGTAAGTCTTTGCCGGATCGACGAAGACGCACACCTCCGTCTCCAGGGGCTGGTCGGCTTTCTTGAAAGATGCCCGTCCCGTCTGGGCCATGCGCAGCGGCGTGTTCTCCGCCGTGCTGTATGCGACCACCTCGCGTTTCGCGATGTTCTCCATGCCCTTCTGCGCCATGGCCGGCTGCACGCCAGCGAAAACGACCAGGACGATACACGCGGATATGTTTTTCACGGGACGAAAATATTGCATGAGCAGTTCAAGCGTGGTGCATTACCAAACATATGTGCCGACGGTGCCGGCATGCAGCGATGTGGCGATCCAGGTGTCCCCCTGGCGGATGTTGAACGCCTGCTGGCCGTTCGTCTCGTTCATGACGATCAGCACCGTCTTGCCGTCAGGCGTCTTGAAGGCGACGTTGTCCAGTGTGCCCGGAATGGTGCTTGCGATGCGGACGGATCCCGGAGGAACGAACCGCGACGCGTGGGCGATGATATAGTAGCTGACGTTGCGTGTCACGTTGGACCCGTCGATGGTCAGGGCGCCCTTGCATTGCGTGCATCCGCCCGGTGTGTGCGGGTCGTAATTCGGATCGCTCGCGAGGTTCCATTCGAGCGCAACGCGGCTCCAGTTTCGCGTGGTGCCGATGATCACGTTCTTCATATGCCACATCAGGTCGTCGCCGAACGCGCTGTTGGCACCTGTCCATTGTTCCGTGAAATAGAGCCCCTTGTCCGGATGGGCGTCATGGACGGCACTCAGCGCCGACACGTTTCCGGCATAGAGATGAAAGGCCGTGCCGTGGACGTATGGTTTCGCCCCGGGATCCGCCAGGATCTCGAGCGGGTAGTCCGGCCGATCACAGTTGTGGTCCCAGATGATGATCTGTGTTTGCAGGTTTGCCGCCTGCAAGGCGGGCCCGAGATGGTTCTTGATGAAGTCCGCCTGCTCCGACGCCTCCATGATCATGCTCGGGTTGTTGCCGCCGTGCTGGGGTTCGTTCTGCGGGGTGATCGATGTAATATGAATTCCCTCGGCGGCCATGGCCTGGATGTACTTGACAAAGTACCGTGCATAGGCACCATAATACTCGGGCTTCAGCCGACCGCCGATGCTGCTGCCGTTGGATTTCATCCATGTTGGCGGACTCCAGGGCGACCCCATGATCCGCAGGTCCGGACGAATGGCGAGGATCTCCTTGAGCACGGGGATCAGGTGCAGGGTGTCCCGGGAGAGGCTGAAATGGAGAAGGTCGGGGTCGGTTTGTCCGGCCGGGAGGTCGTCATAACTGAAGACCACCGGATCGAGGTCAGAAGCGCCGATGGAAATGCGCAGGTAGCTTACGGCCAGTGTGCTGTCCGTTTTGTCAAACAACTCCCGGAGAATGGCGGCACGCGCGGCAGCGTCCATCTGGTGAAGAAGCATGGCGCTGCCGCCTGTAAGGGAATATCCGAAGCCTTCGATGGTCTGGAACGTTTGCGCGTCATCGATCTCGATGAGCGGCAGGGCGGTGTTGGGCGCGGAAGCAAAATCGATCCGCTTGGCATACAGCAGGTTCACCTCGTTGCGGGAGGTCGTCCACACACCCACAGGCAATTGCTGCGGATCGGGCGGTCCGCCGTCATCCTTGCCGCAGGCAAAGAGGAGGACCATGAGGCCCAGGAAGATCGGTTGCAGCATGTTGAATGTGCTTTTGGCGCGACGGGAATGGCGCATATCGCGTTCGGTAAAAATCAATAGCCCGGATTTTGCGTGAGCTTCGTGTTCTTGTCCAGTTCAGCCTGCGGAATGGGCCAAAGCAATCGTGCCTCGGTGAGGTTGTACCCCAGCGGCTGGCCGTCCGGACCCTTCGCGCTGTTGATCACCTCGATGGCCCGGCCGGTCCGCTTCAGGTCAAACCACCGGATGCCCTCGAAGGCGAGCTCGAGCCGGCGCTCCTTCTCGATGGCCAGGCGCATATCCGCTTGCGAGGAGACGTTGATCGGATCCAGGTCGACTCGCGCCCGGATCTGGTTGACGATGTCGCGCGCGCCGGACGGGTCGCCGAGTTCGTTGAGCGCCTCGGCCTTGAGCAGGAGGATATCCGCCAGGCGGATGAAGATGTAGTTCTGGCTGCCGTCCCCGCTGAAGTTTCGCCACTTGTTGATGAACGGATACATGGTCTGCGGCCAGTACGGGTCAGACCAGAGGCCCGAGACGTTATCGAAGAAGATCGATGCATTCTTCCGGATCGCGTCGCCTTCGGCATCATACGCGGCTGCCAGGTCATTGGAGGGCGTGTTGAATTTCTTCCAGTCCTTGCCGCGGAAGATCGTCACGCCCCAGTTGCCGTCGGATGACGTCCAGCCCGTGTAGTTGATCTCGAAGATCGACTCGGGCGAGTTCTCGTTCTCGTTGTTCCACAGATCCTCGAATTCCGGCATGAGGGAATATCCGCCGGCGATGACGGCATCGCAATATTGGTTGACCCGCGCCCAGTCGTGCGGCTCCCGCGCCGCATAGACCTTGGCTAGCACCGCGTTGACCGCGCCGGTGGTCGCAAAGCCCTTGTGCGCGGCCGTGACCGGAACGATGGCGACGGCCGTCTCGAGGTCGGCGATGATCTGGGCGTACACCTCCTCGACCGGCGCCCGCGCGGGGAAGATCTGGTCGTAGATCTCGTCGAGGTTGTCCGCGCTGATGCTCGTCACTTCCTGCAACTGCAGCGGCACGTCGCCCCAGAGCTGGACCAATTGGAAATACATGAAGGCGCGGATGAACGACGCCTCACCCACGATCTGCATTCGGCGTTGCTCCGTCAGGGCGGGATCGGTCACGTCCTCCGCGTTGTTGATGATGTTGTTGGTCTTCCCGATGGTCGCATAGAGATAGGCCCAGTCCCGGCTGACGTTGCGGTTGACCGCGTTGATCCGGTAATCGTCGATCTGGAAGTTGTCCGGGTTGTCGCCGCCGGCATAGGCGTCATCCGCCTGCGCATCCCCGTTGACGAAATAGTCGAGCTGGAAGTACTCGTTCTTGAAATCGCCGTAAGCGCCGGCCAGCGCGGCCTCGAGTTCGTCGGCCGACTTGAAGTAGACCGAGTCGGCATCTGTATTCTCCACGACGATGCTTTGCGATTGCGGCTCGAGGTCGAGGAAGTCGTTGCAGGCCGGGAGCGAAAGCAATAGCACACCGAACAGGATGGTCGTTATCTTTTTCATGGGGGTCCGGTTTAGAAGGTCAGGTTGATGCCGGCGATGAGCGTGCGCGCCTGGGGATAGGTGCCGTAATCGATGCCCAGTTCGGTGGCGCTGCGGCCGAACGCGTTGACCTCGGGGTCGAAGCCGCTGTATTTCGTGAAGGTAAGCAGGTTCTGTCCCGTCACGTAGACCGAGAATTTCTCCACGTCCCAACGCCGGAGGGTCTTTTCGCCAATGTTATAGGCGAGTGTGACGGCCTTGAGCCGCAGGTAAGAACCGTCCTCCACGAACCGTGTCGAATTGAGTACGTTGTCCACGTTGCCGCCGCCGATCGCCCGCGGTATGTCCGTGTCGCGGTTGGTCGGCGTCCACCGGTCGAGGACGGCGCGGGACTGGTTCTTGCTGTCAAACATACCTTCGAGGTCGATCCGCGTGGCATTGAAGATGTCGTTGCCCTGGCTGCCCTGGAAGAAGATGTCGAGGTCGAAGTTCTTCCACGACACCGTATTGGTAAAGCCGTAGATGAAGTCGGGGTTGGCGTCGCCGATGACCGTGCGGTCGCCGGTGTCGAAGATGCCGTTGTTGTTGATGTCGCGGTAGACGAGGTCGCCCGTCTCCGGGTCGACGCCGTCCGACACATACCCGAAGAAGACGCCGAGCGGAAGCCCTTCGCGCACGATGGCCACGTCCTGGTTGTTGCTGTAGATGCGCCCGAAGTAGTAGACCTCGGTGTAATCGAGTCGAAGGACCTCCGATTTGTTGAATGAAATATTGAAGTCGGTATTCCATCGCACGGCCCCGGTCGTGTTGACCGTGTTGAGCGTAAACTCGAGGCCCTTGTTCTGGATCTTCCCCGCGTTGGTCTGGATCGAGGTGATCGGCAGCGAGTTGGACAGCTGGACGTTGAGGATCACATCGTCCGTCGTCTTGATGTAGGCGTCGGCGGTGAAGTTGGCGCGACCGCCCCACATCGAGAGGTCGATGCCGATGTTGGACTGCGTCGTCGTTTCCCACCGCAGGTCCGGATTGCCGTAGGTGACCTGCTGGGAGGCGGGGCCGGAGAGCGGATTGGTCGGCGTGCGGCGATAGTAGGAGACGAGACCGTATTGGGCATAATTGGGAATGCCTTCCTGGTTGCCGTTGCGTCCCCAGCCGACGCGGAGTTTCAGGTCGTAGATGGCCCCCATATTGGCCATGAACGGCTCGCCGGAAATGCGCCAACCGGCGGAGAAGGAGGGCATCGTGCCCCATGGCTCGGCCAGCTTGGATGATCCGTCGCGGCGGATGGTCGCCGTGAGCAGGTACTTACTGCGAAAATCATAGGTCACGCGGCCGAAGAACGAAGCGATGGACCATTCCTGGATATTGGTGGATCCGGAAATGATATTGGCCGCGTTAAGGGTCGTGACATTGGTGTCGGAAGGAAAATCCGTGCCGTAGAGGAACGAATTGTCCCATGTTGATTTTTGCGCGCTGCTGCCGGCCATGAAGGTCATGGCGTGTTCGCCGAACGCCTTCTCATACTTTGCGGTGATCTCGCCCAGCCAGATCAGGCTGTTGGATTTGTCGGACTGGCCGATGCCGTTTTGTTGCCGGCCGTAATTCGTGCGATACGGATCGAGATAATAATTCCATTGGTGGGCATTCTGGTCGATGCCCAGGTTGCCGTTCAGCGAAAAG
>CAYMLN010000043.1:1434-2717 GCA_964391045.1 uncultured Saprospiraceae bacterium | reverse complement strand
CGGGAAAGAGTTTCGCCTGGGCGGTGAGATTGCCGAGGAGTCGGGAATCGATAGCCTCCTGGTCGGGACCGAACATGTAGGCGATCGGGTTTTCCCATGAGGGTTGGAACGGGTTGGGATCGTAGATGCCGCTGCCGTCGTCGGCGTAGATCCCGAGGAACGGCGGGGTGTTGAGCGCGCTCATGATGACGCCGCCGCGGCCGCTGCTGGCGTTGTCCGGTGTATCCTTCGTACTGCCGCGCAAAAGGTTGACGTTGGCGCCGACCGACAGCCAGTCATTCGCCTGGTGGTCGAGGTTGAGGCGCAGCGAGTAGCGGCTGAATCGCGCCGGGGCCACGATGCCTGTCTGGTCGAGGTAGTTGGCCGAAAGCATGTAACGCGTCTGCGCGTTGCCGCCGGAAAAGGAAAGCTGGTAGTTCTGCATCACGCCGCGGCCGAAGGTCTCGTCCTGCCAGTCGGTATAGCCTGTCGCCGTCGGGTCGAGCGAACCCGGGATGATCTCCTGCATGAGATCCCGGTATTGCTTTGTGCTCAGGGTTTCGATCGTCCGCCGGATGTCGGATACGCCGGCATACACGTTGAGCGAGATGGCCGATTTTCCTTCCTTGCCCTGCTTCGTCGTGATGATCACCACGCCGTTGGCGGCGCGGGCGCCGTAGATGGCCGAGGAGGAGGCATCCTTCAACACGGTCATCGAGGCGATATCCGAGGCGTTGAGCCCGCGGATATCCGTGGTCGGCAATCCGTCGACGACATAAAGCGGTTCGTTGCCCGCCAGGACGGAGGTGGCACCGCGCACGCGCACGGCGATCTCGCCGCCCGGCTTGCCGGACGGTTGCACCACCTGTACGCCGGCCGCCTTGCCTTGCAAGGCCTCTGCCGCCGTGACGATCGGGCGGTTGCGGATGCTCTCTTCGCCGATCACGGAGACCGCTGTCGTCAGGTCCTGCTTGCGTTGGGTGCCATACCCGATGACCACCATGTTCTCCAGCACGTAGTCGATCTCATGCAGCACGGCGTCGATCATCATGCGTCCGGCGATCTCCGTCTCCAGGGTGTCATACCCGATCAGGTAGAAGACCAGCGTGCCTTGGTTGGCGTCAAGGAAAAAACGGCCGTCAATATCCGTGTTGGTACCCTGCGTGGTCCCCTTCAGCACGACGGTGGCGCCGATCAGTGGTGCGCCGGTCGTGTCCTTGACCGTGCCCGAGACTTGTGCCGAAAGGGCTGTGGTCAACAACAAGAAAGATGAAGCGATCAGGTACCTGATCTTAGCGTAGTGG
>CAYMLN010000043.1:0-1424 GCA_964391045.1 uncultured Saprospiraceae bacterium | reverse complement strand
GCGAATGCGCCCAGATGAACAGGCGGACGTTCTTGGCTTTGGCGTATTGGATCATGGCGATAGGCGTGCGACGTGGCCCGGGAAAGGGGCAGGATAGCGGCTTGCACCGCCACCCTGCCAGACCGGTTATTGGATGAATAAACTGTTCTGCGGATCAACGGACGAGCACCATGGTCCAGGCCTGGGTGCCGCTGTGGTCGGCCGTATAATCGACCGAGATCATGAGCGTTTCAGTGGTTCCGTCGTTGACGTAGGAGACGACTTCATACTGGCTGCCGGGAAGGCCACCGTTCGGCGGGTTGGCGCCGTTCGTATTCTCCCCGCCGTAGTATCCCTTGTAGAATCCAAGGAACGCTGCACCGGTTGCGCCATTCATGACCTGGATGATCGGTCGGCCGGACGGCGATTGCGAGGCCGGTGTGAAGGACCAGAGGTGCGTACCCGACCCGAATGCGGCGCCGTTGCCGCTCGCGGCGACTTCGGCATCCGACCAGCAGCCGTTCGGGCTGCCGAAGTACCCGTCGTTGCGGGCATCGCCGTTGGTCTTGTATTCGTACGTGCCGTCGTTGCTGAAGATGAACTCGTCATCCGTGATGCAGGACCAGTCGTCAACGCCCGTCGATGAACCATCCAGGTATTCCGGCGGCACTTTCCACCAGTCGGAGTTGCCGAAGCCGGGACCGACGAAGATGGAGTTGGCCGCGTTGCGGATACGCCAGGCTGGACCAACCAGGTCGGCAGCGGTCATCTCGCCGGAAATGGTGACTTCGCGCGTGGCGACCGACGTGGCCGTGCCCCGCGTGGCCGTGAGCCGGATCGTATAGATCCCTGCATTGGCATAGGTGTGAACCGGGTTGGCCTCCCCCGACGACATACCGTCCCCGAAGTCCCAGTTGTAGCTGGTCGCATCAAAGGAATTGTTCGTACAGGTCACCGTTTTGCCATCCTGTTCCACGCTGAAGCCGGCGACGGGCGGCTCTTCGGACGGATTGTCATAATGGACGAGGACGATCCGCCAATAGGCATCATCTTGTCCGGAAACGTTACCCGGGAATTTCCAGTTGGACACAAGGACCAGCGTGTCGGTCGTCCCGTCGTAGAGTTTCTCGATGTCGAGCGTGACGGATTGCGCGGGTGTCAGGTTCTCCTGGTCCGTGCCGATCTTGGGCAGGCCGATAAACGCACCGAAACCGGTGAGGGTCAGTTTCCCGCTGCCCATCGTATAGGCATGCGTGCCATCGCCCCAGGCCGACTGGTCTTCGCCGTTCGGTCCTTTCATGTTGGCGGGTGTCGTGGCCTGACAGAGGTTGGCCGGCTCGAAAAGTCCGCCCTCAGCCCAGAAATCGCCGTTTGAATTGTACACGAAGCCACCGACCCTGTCAAACGTCCACTCGTCGTTCAGGATACAGGGCCGGTTGGCCAGT
>CAYMLN010000042.1:0-10570 GCA_964391045.1 uncultured Saprospiraceae bacterium | reverse complement strand
CGACAGGGAGCCGTTTATCCTCAAGCGATCGGACGCCTACATCGGCGTGCTGATCGACGATTTGATCCACAAAGGCACGCAGGAGCCCTATCGTATGTTCACCTCGCGGGCCGAACATCGCATCCTCCTCCGCCAGGACAATGCGGACCTCCGGCTCACGCCGCTCGTACAGGCGATCGGCATGCAGGGCCTTGACGCGCGCATGGCGCGGGTCGAAGCCAAACAGTCGGGCGTGAAGGCGATCGACGAGCTATTTGCCTCGATCAATGTCGAGCCCGAGGAAATCAATCCCTATTTCGAAAAGATCGGCAGTTCGCCTATATCGCAAAAGGTCAAGATGTCCCTGATCCTCAGCCGGCCGCATGTCACGCTGGAGGAGGTATTGCCATATCTCCCAAAAGTTGCAGAAGCTATCCGACCGTTCGACGCCGAGACGGTCGGCCTCGCGGAGACGGACATCAAGTACCGGGGCTACATCGAGCGCGAGCGCGAGATGGTCGAGAAGATGAACAGGCTCGAGGACCTCGAGCTGCACCACGGCATCGATTACCACCGCATCACCTCCCTCAGCGCCGAGTCGCGGGAGAAGCTCAGCAGACTTCGGCCGCGCACGCTCGGCCAGGCGAGCCGCATCAGCGGGGTTTCGCCGTCGGATATCTCTGTGTTGTTGATCCACATTGGAAGGTGAACGTTTTTTTACCACAGATACCACGGATTTATACACAGATTAACCACAGATTGCATTTTTACGGCCAAGGATAATTTGTGTGAATCTGTGTTGTAATCTGCGGTATCTGTGGTGAATGATGAAGGCTGTTGAATAACACCTCGGTCAAGACCACTGTATAACGAACAACGGTGTGGTCGGCGAGGACGCCAACCACGGCCAATTCTCCCTGTGCGCTCTGCCCTCTGCCCTCTGCCTCATTGAGGTCGCTCCGCCAGCTTAATGATCTCCGGATCCTCCACGATATACGCCGGCAGCTTCTGCTTGTCATCATAGTCAAAGGCCGCGAAGCGGTAGCCCAGCTGCTTGAGCGAGTCCAACATGGGTTTTTCAGGGAAAAAGGCATTGGCGGTGCCGCCTTGCCAGAACATGAGTTCGATGTTCTCGTGGTTGCGGCAATTGATCATGACGTAGTTGTGGGTGATGTCGGGGCTCAGCTTGCGGTAGATCTCGGTGTTGTGCCATTTCGTTTCCCGGTACGCGTGTCGTTCATGTCGGTGATTGACAATGCGGGCGGGCATCATGGATGCATAGGCCAAGAGGAGAAAGAAGCCGAGCGTGATCCATTGCTTTCCTGTGGCTGAGATGGGAAGTCGTGCACTCAGCATGTTCAGCCCGGCCATCGCGCCCATGGCGCAGAGGATGGTGAGGAGGCCCGATACCGGATGGACGAACCCCGGCATCTTGGTGGCGACGACGGCGAAGAACGCATAGATCACGACGATCATGCCGATCATCGCGACGGTCATGGCTTTTCCATCACGGGTTTTCCAGGGAAGGAATAACAGGCCGGCCGCCATGAAGAGCAGGATCACTGGCGAATAGGCCCAGCCGAGGAACTTGATATGGAAATACCAGGGACCTTCATGCCCGAGGTCCTTGAGGATGTGAAGCCGGTTGTAGGCGAAGGAAATGGCCGCTTCGGCCGGAAAGGCACGGAGGATATAGAGTTGCCACGGCAGGAATACGAGTACACTGACGCCAAAGGCAACCGCCAGTCGAAGCCACGCGATTCGATCGAACCGCAGGGCCGGGGTCATCAGCAGATACAATCCCCACCCGCCGAAGACGAGGAAGGCGGTCAGCCATTTCACGAGGACGGCGCAGCCGACGAAGAGGCCGGTGATCGCCGCCCACGTCCATTTCTTTTCCGAATCCAGGCCGCGCACCCACGCCCATATCCCGGCCGTGACATAAAATGTCATCGCTAGGTCGTTGTGTTCGAGGCTGTTCCAGCCGGAGATCATCTCGAGCGTATACCACGATGTCGTGGCCAGGAGGGCGGAGAGAAAGGCCACATCGGCGCTGCGTGTCCATCGCAGCCCGATGTCATGGATCATCTTGACCATGATCACGCCCATGATTGCCGAGGGCAAGCGAAGCGCGAATGTGCCCACGCCGAGGATCTTCATGGACAAGGCCATTTGCCACAAGAAAAGCGGCTGCTTGTGCACCCAGATATGACTGTTCCACCACTCGTCGATTCCGTAGGGGAACACCGGATGGGCGAAGAGCATCGGCCGGAACGGCTCCGTCATCATGTTGCGCGCCACGAGGGCGTGAAAGCGTTCGTCCCAATCCTGGAGATACGGGTCAAGCGATATCATCAGCAGGCGAACGAGGAGCGCCCCGCCCAGCAGCCAGTTGATCGCCAAGCGCTTGTACGGCGTGCGGGTATACAGCCAGAGGCTCGCCAGAATCGGCAGCGAGGTCAGGAGCAGTCCAAGGGTCGTGCCGGTCTGGTGGAGCATCATGCGCGGAGGCCCAAATTACAGCCCCGTCCCTTATCGCCCAAGTCATCCCCCGGCAAGCGCCGGGCAATGCCTAATTTCACGCCCGAAGCATGAGCCTGCTCCGCAAACTCGCCGGGGAGACCGCGATCTATGGGTTGAGTTATATCCTCAGCCGGATCCTCCATTACGTCCTCTTCACCTGGTACCTCACCCGGGTGTTCAATGACGCGCCGAGCCAGTATGGGATCTACCGCGATTTCTATTTCTACGTGGCCATCGTCCTCGTCATCCTGACCTTCCGGATGGAGACGACCTATTTCCGGTTTGCCCGCGAGAACAAGGCCGGCGTAACGATGATGTCCATGAGCTTCCTCACCGGGCTGGCCGCGATCTTCCTCGCCGTCTTGTGGGTGTCCCGGGATGCTGTCGCAACGTGGATGGAATATCCCGGCATGACGCGGCACCTGATGGTCCTCGGCGGCGTGCTTTTCTTCGATGTGTTGTGCGCTGTGCCGTTTGCCTCCCTTCGGCAGGCCAACCGGCCGTGGCGTTTCCTGGGGCTCAAGCTCGGGTCGATCGTGCTCAATATCGTCCTCGTGCTTTTCTTTCTCGAGCTTCTTCCCGGCCTGGCCGGCGAGGGCGGCTGGCTGGCCCGGCTCAATGCGTCCGGGGACAAGCTCTTCTTTGTCTTCCTGGCCAACATGATCGCGAGCCTGGTCACCTTCCTCCTGCTCATTCCCCTGATGGTCCGCCAGCCGTTCAAGTGGGACATGCCGCTCTTGCGGAAGATGATCGCCTATTCCTGGCCGCTCGTCCTTGTTGCCATCGCCGGCGTCATCGACCAGTCGTCCGCCATCACGTTCCAGAAATACCTCTTGCCGTACGACCTCACGCGGAACCTTGCCGAGGGCGGCATCTATTCCGCGGCCGCTTCGCTTGCGCTGCTGCTCAACCTCTTCACCGTGGCGTTCAACTACGCGGCCGAGCCCTTCTTTTTCGCGCACCAGCACCGGGAGGATGCACGCCGCGTGTATGCCGACGTCGCGCTGGCCTTCACGCTTGTCGGCACGCTGATGATGCTTGTTATCCTGGCCTATATCGACGTCGTGCAGTTGCTGCTCGGGCGAAATTTCCGGCAGGGCCTGCATGTCGTCCCAGTCTTGCTGCTGTCCTATCTCCTGCTGGGTATTTATTACAACGTTTCGGCCTGGTACAAGCTGGCTGATAAGACCCTGATGGGTGCATGGATCGCCTTGACCGGCGCGCTGATCACGATCGCGGGCAACATCGTGCTCATTCCCCTGATCGGTGTGGCGGGGTCGGCTTGGGCCGCATTGGCCTGCTATCTGTTTATGACCGTGGCCGCCATCTGGCAAGGCCGTGTCCACTATCCCATTCCCTATCCGGTCGTGCGGATGTCCGCCTGGATCGCGGGCGCGCTCGGGCTCTTCGGCGTCATGCAGGTGCTTCGTCCGGTGTTCGGGGAGAATCTCATAGGGATCATCGCGGTCAACACGTTGTTGATCATCCTTTATTTGCTTGCCGTCTGGCGTTTCGAGCGGGAACTCCTCCGCCAGATCATGCGTCGGTCCTGATTCCTCCTGAAGTGCGGGCGCGTGTTTGCCTGTCAAATGCATACAGTACGAGAAGCAAGAGCGTGATCGGGATCAGGGAAGCGTAGAATGCCCGTTGGCCGCCGACGTATTGGAACAAGTGACCCGTGATCACGGAACCCAGCGTACTGCCCGTCGCCGAGAATACGATGACGAGACCGGTCATCGGTCCATGTTGGTGCCGGGGCAGCGTCATGAGCATCACCGAGGTGATGGCCGGATAAACGGGCGCCAGGCAAAATCCGATGAGCGGAAAGACAAACGCGGCCGCCGGCGCATGCACCCAGGATGTCACCTCTCCCGGTGCGGCTCGGTCGGCCATGGGCATGGCCAGCAGCACCAGGCCTATTGCGGCCATCAGGCTGATCCCGACCACGCCAAACCAAGAGACCCGGCGAAGCAAGGCGCTGGCGACCAATCGGCCAAACGCCTGGCTGCCCGCCAGGAAGGCCGCCATCTGTACACTCAAGGCCGCCGACAGATTCAGCACGTCATGGTTGAATGTCGGCAGCCAACTCATCAGGCTTTGTTCGACCAGCACGGACAGGAAGATGCCCAGCGCAAAGAGCCCCGCCAGGGGCAATGCCATGAGCCGAAGCGTGCCCCTGAATGCGTCAGACAGGGCTGATGCGCCTTCCATCCGGACGTCCGATTCATCGATCCGGGTGCTGAGGATGAAGAGGAATGAAGCCGCGCACAAGCCGGCGATCAGGTAATACACACTGAACCATGACGTGCTTCCCGGCGTGGCAAGGCCAATGAAACGGCTAAAGAGGAGGTATCCGGCCACCACGCCGACCATGTAAAAGGCTTCCAGCAGGTTGAGGAAGCTGAGGTGATCGCGTGGTGACCGGGCCACGAGCCCCAGGGTGGCCATGACGGAGACTTTCATCAACGCAAACGAGGCGCCGGCGATGGCGAACAACAGCTTGACGGCGAAGAACGTCGGCACCAGCGGGACGATCGCGCAGGCCGTGCCGATCAACGCAACACCGCAGAGCATTCCGCGCTTGTACCCTGTCCGCAAGATCAGCGTGGCCACGATAAACGAGGTGATCGCCACCGGTATGTCCTTGAATCCCTCCAGGACGCTGGCCTGTCCGGCCGTCACGCCGAAGGTCCGCTGTACCATCAGGATGACCGTCCCCACGCTGTTGAGGACGATGGCAAAGAGGATATAATTCAGGATCAGGACGGCCTTGACACGGCGGGGATTCATGAAAGCAGCGGATTGCGCGGGACGTTCATTCAAAGGTATCCAGTCGTCCGGGAAGTGAAGCACGCATCAATTGCCGTTCCTTCGACGGGTCTCCGTGCCAGCTTGAGGAGAAGTGCCATGCCGCTAATGTGCGTACATCGGATTCCCGGGTTCATGCTTCATCGGTGGAATAAATCCGGGCATACATCTTCAGGCTGATGGCCCGTCCGTCTTTCCACTCCGCGTCGCGCAGCGTGCCTTCGTGTTGAAATCCGGATCTCAGCAGCACGTGCTGGGTTGCCTGATGGTACGACTCCGCGACGGCTTCGATCCGGTGCAGGCAGAGGGCAAGGTGACCAAACCGGCAGGCGGCCTGCAAGGCTTCCGCGGCATAGCCTTTACCCCAGTGATCGGGTAGCAGCCAATAGCCGGCCTCCGCTTTGCGATGTTCTTTCGACAGGCTGTTGAAGCCCACAGCTCCGATCAGGGCCGGATCGTCACCTTGGCAGATCGCCCACCACCTGCCTTTGTCTTCCCGGACAAGACTTTGAAACCAGCGCATTTGTTCCTGGGCGGCTTGCTTCGTCGGGTAGTGGATGGCCATGTAACGCGTGACGCGCGGATCTGACAAGCCCGCAAAGACGGCATCATGGTCCGTGTCCCGGATCGGGCGAAGCACAAGTCTTGGCGTATGGATCTCCATGGCTTTTATCCCTATGAGGGTCGGTTGTCCGCGGGTTGCGCCCTCGGACATTTCATGAGGCGTTGTTGTCCGCGGGTTGCGCCCTCGGACATTTCATGCGCCGGGCCACAAGCCCGGCTCAACATTTTTCGGTTCACCGAATATAAAAATGAAACGTCTGGTACGCGGATTCATCCGGCGGGCCGGCGGTCACCTGCATGTTGATTCGGCCGGACGTTGTGTAGATGACTGAACCAAACGTGAAACCGTCCTTGCCGGTCGTGATGTTGCGGCAAACCGGATTCGCCGGATCTGTTTTCGAACGAAGTGTGTTCTTCAGGTCCTCGGCATCCGGCGTTGGCGTGGATTTCAATTGTTCCCGGAGGCTGGCAAACCTGATCTTGCTGTTGCTCGGGGCAGCCGGCTTCGCAGCGCCTTCCCGTTCCGTTGCACTGTGCCACAACTTGACATCCTTATTGACCAGGGCGTGGTTGGTGTGATACACCAAGCCATTGGCGTCGGGCGGCACGCGGACGACCTGGTGGCAGGAGGCTTCGAGATCGACGACGGCCTCGCCCATGCCGAGGATATAGTTCTGGCCGGATGCGTGGGGAACGGATTCAATGAATTTCAAGGCATCCTCACCCGTGCGCTTCTCCAGCGCGCCGCGGATGACAAAGGCGACGGGAAGGCCTGTCGTGTTGGCGCTGAGGTCGATGAGCGTGTTGACACAAACGGCGACGCCGGCGCTGTTCATGCCGGTCAGGCCGATCAAGCCGGCACAGGTCAGGATCAATTGCTCGGGGCCGTCATCGGGGTTGATGCGCATGACAACCTGGTAACCTTCCATCCAGGTGCCGAGGTCCATGTTTTGCGCGACATACGCCGGCTGGCCGTCGAGGGCCGGAATGCCGATGCCGCTGCAGTGGTGATTGGCAGTGGCATGGTCCAGGCTGTCCTTCCGGACCCAGGTCTCATCCATCAGTTGGAAGACGAGAACGTCCTCTATCGGCTGGCCCGACCCTTCGGCAAGCCCCCGCACTTCATCCCAAAGGTTGGGCGTATGGGTTCGGATGGCATCGGCATACTTGGTCTCGCTGAGGAACGCGCGGATAAAGTCATCGGCCGGCATGTTGAAATCGGCTTCGAGGATCGCCTTCCATTTCAAGTACACGCCGGCGATCTCCGCCTTGAGGGATTGGCCGTGCTGGTAGCCGATGTCGTAGGGTTTACCCGCGAGACGGACAACCTTGAGCGGACGGGGCGTGGCTGGCACCTGGGCCGAAACGGAGAAGGCAAACGACAGGATCATCAGCGCGGGCAGCAGCGTTTTCATAGCGGCTAAAAGTAGGGAAACTCATCGGACCCCTTCGGTCGCTTCGACAGACAGTCTATTCGCCGGGATGAGCGGGCAGGCCGAGGAGGTCCGGCGTCCCGAGCTCATGGCCGGCGATGCCTTGGATGGACCCGAAGAGCGTGGCGATGTTGTGCTCAACGACGTCGATCTGTTTTTCCCGCTGCGCCCAGATCTTGGCCATCGCGGTCCGCTCGCTGTTGAGCTGGTCCTTCATGGCCTTGTAGTTTTCGACGATGCGCGTGATGTGCTGGACGAATTCGTTGCTCGTCAGGTAGGCGTAGAGCATCTCCATCTTGCCGCCCTTGTTTTCCTGCGCGCGGCGCACGGCTTGCGTGCTGACGAGGATCTGGCGAAGGGCCGTGGAGACGCTGCGCACCTCCTGGAAGTTGCAGATCCACACACCGTCCTTGAGCCCGAAGCGGTCCATGTCGCCAGGCATCGTCTCCGTGACGATCACGGCGATATCGGCCTTGCAGGCCACCTGGTCCTGCTTCAGCTTCTCGATCCAGTCGCCGCCGAAGGCTTTCGTCCGCTTACTCTCGTAGACGATGCGCCCGCATTCCTGCTGCTGCGTGTTGACCACCACCTGGATGCAGTCCGCGCCGCGTACGCCCTTCGGCACCTCCCCGATGCGGTCGAAGGGATGCGTTTGCCGGAGTAATTCTTCAAGGGCCAGTTCCTGTACTTCGCCCTGGAGCTGCATCGAGCCTTGTTCGGCCTTCCGCTTCATCTCCTCGGCGAGCTTCTTGTTGTCATCGATCTGCTTGAGCAGGCTGCGGCGCTCCAACTCGAAGGACTCCCGTTCCCGCGCCTTGGCCTTTTCCTCGATGTCCTGCTGCCGTTCGAGCAATTCCTTCTGCAGCTGCAATTGCAGTTCGGATTCGCGTTCCTTGAGTTGGTTCTCCCGCTGCAGCAGGGCCACTTCTTTCTCGCGGAGCTGCTTGTTCTCCGCCTTGCGCTGCTCATTTTCGTCGGCCAGCGCCTTGATGCGTTCGGCAAAGGACTCACGCAGGGACGTCTCGACCTTCTTCTTCTCGGCCTCCATGGCCTTGGCGAGCTCCGTTTTCAGCTGTTCGGCCTGTTGCGCGCGGGCCTCCTCCAGGCGAAGGCGTTCGGCGTCGATCTTCTTTTTCTCCGCGTGGAGCACTTCGGCCTGCTGGGCCATGCGTTTCTCATACTCGGCCTTGATGCGGGCCTCGAGTTTGCCGGCGAGCGCCTCCTCCACGTCGAAGGCGTGGCTGCAGTTGGGACAGGTGATCTTGTCGGTCATGGGGTGCAAGGTAGAGTTTATGAGGTTTATGAGGTTTATCAGGTTTAGGGTTTAGGGGTTAGGGTGTAGGTGGCGGAAAACAGTGGCTGTTGGATGGATGAATGCCACCTGGCTTAAAGATTCGTCGAGACAGTTGAGACAGTCGAGACGGTCGAGGCTGTCCTGGAATTTATACCCAAATCACTATTTCCTCCCAATGAAATGTCGAGACGGTTGAGGAAGTCGAGACGGTTGGGGCTTTCCTTGAGTTGATTTCCATGTTACTGGCCCATTAAAATGAGTTCTCGAAATAGTTGAGTATGCCTTGTAGATGTATCTTATATCCTCAACTGTCTCAACTGTCTCAACTGTCTCGACGTCCTCAACTGTCTCGACTTCCTCAACCTTTCTCATATTCACGCAGTATAGATAACAAGCCCCCCGAAGGATAGTGGCCATAAAAGAAACCGCCCCGCTGTTGCGGGGCGGCCATGTGACCTGCTTCACCTTGTTACTGGCGAATCACGTTTATATCCTCACTTTTTACTTTTCCCTTTTAGCTTTTAGTTTTTCCCCTTTAGTTTTTCCCTTCCTCAGTATCTGGTCTTCAGCGCGATCGGCCCCAGCTCCGCCATATCCTCCATGGCCGTGAAGTGTGCGCGGCCTTTCTTTGCGATCACTTCCCAGGCGATCTGGCTCGTGATATCATCAACGACATCCGGGAGTGTGGAGTCGGTGACGAGTTCGAACGTGGTGTCGTCGATCATGCGAACGGGCTGGCGGAAGGCGTGGTTGACGAAGAGGAGGTCGCCGCGACCCTCGCGGGCGGCCTGCCAGATCTCGCGTAGATCAGTGATGACCTGGCCGCGCGGGATGGCGGCTTTCAGGTTCTCGAGGTCGACGCGCTTATGATCCGCGGCCACGCTTTTCATGACCTCCCAGGCCTGGGCGGCCAGCACATGCGGGGCGGTCTTGTTGTAGTCGATCGGCGCCTGTCCGGCATACACTGACGGGCGATTGGCCACCTGCAACAGTTTTGTGAAATTCTCCGGCGTGCTGATGACGACACAAGACAGCGGGCTGTCCTGGATGACCTGGAGGAGGGCCTTGTCCACGTCATTCATGTAGGCGCGGATGTTGTTGTCGATCAACTTGGGGTCGCTGGCCTCGTCACCGGCGGTGGTGTAGAAGCGGGATGCCGGCATGGGGAATCCATGGCCCCTGACCTCTTCGGTGACGTTGTCGTTGAGGGCGTGGTAGAGATGCGTCGTGCCGAGGGAGAGGGCAAGGATCAGGTACTCCCGGCTCCGGTTGAAGTCCTTGATCAGCGGCGTCAGCGCAAAATGGTCATCGATCTGCACGGTATTGGCGTTGGACGGCCATGGCGACCGGAGGATCTCACGCGTATCCTTCGACAAGAAGATATGCAGGCTGTCGAGGTTATAGTTGGGGTCGATATCCTTCGGCAAGTGTTCGAGTTGGTCGAGGATTTCCTGTACGGGACGCTTTCCATAGTCGTTGATCAGCCGCTCGGCGGCTTCATGGCAAAGGTTTTTCAGGACTATGGAGTCTTGGGCGCTTTCGGGATGCGTCCGGTGGGTGTTCAGGGAGATGGTGATGCATGGATCGTTCTTTTCCGTCCCGAGGCGGATCAATTTGTCTTGTAGCATGATGGTTAGATTTTCATGTTTAACACCGGTATTGCCGGACCGGGGAAACCCCCGTCGCCGCGTACAGGACCGTTGGCGATGATCCGATACCGGTTTTATTAAAGTTCGGGATTTTTTCGATGCGGCGCCAGTTCATTTACACAGACATGTCCGTTTCTCCGTGCAAAATGGGGTAAACGGCAAACGGCAAACGGCGAAAGGTGAACGGGTCCGGAAATGTGGCCGTGGTTGGCGTCCTCGCCGACCACAGTAGAATGTTCTTCGTGATCTCCGTTCCTCCGTGCGAAGACGGCAAACGGTAAACGGTCAACGGCGAACGGATACCGGAAATGTGGCCGTGG
>CAYMLN010000041.1:4125-10666 GCA_964391045.1 uncultured Saprospiraceae bacterium | reverse complement strand
GCGGACATCATGATGCCCGCGGATCATGCGGATGGTGTCGAGCGCGACGATCGAATCGCTGACCGCGATCGTATCGATCTCCCGCCACATCGTGAGCGTGTCGGCCGCGAGGTACAGCGTGTCGCCATCGACGATCGTGTAGAAGAGCGGGCGATATGCCCCGTAGGCATTGACATACTCCGCTTCGCGGGAGTAGTTGAGGATCTCGGCGCGCACGCCGATGTCCTGCGCGGTGTCGCGCCATTCGACATCGCCGGTGGCCGTGCCCAAGCCGGTCTCGTCGTTGAAGTCCAGCAGCTTCGCCTTCAGCCGCAAGGCCCCGTCGACGATCTCGCTGGGCCCGCGGGTGGATACGCGGTTGGTCTTCTCGTTGTAAAAGATCTCCGGGCTGTTGATCGTCCGCGTGCTATCGCCGTAGAAGGCGGGTGTGCCGTAGATCCACGTCTCCCCGGTCGATGCGAGATAACGGATCGAGTCGCCGGTGATCAGCTTGTCGCGCTCACGGATCCTGACCTGGTCGTACATCCGCACCTCGTCGGTGCGTGCGTCGTACACGATGCGCTCCGCCCTCGCCCGCTTGTCGCCGCCGGCATACGTCGCCTCCTGGGTGAACTCCGCTTTCTCGCGCTGTAGGTCATAGAATCCTGACTCGCAATAGATCTCTCCAGATGGCGTATAGATGGTCGTCGGTCCGGTAAAGCGGACCAACTTCTGCAAGGCCAGGTAGGTCAGGGAATCCGCGGCCAGGTTGAATCGCGGGTGCAGCACGACGACGCTGTCGCGGAAGATCATGCTCTCCGTCTTCGCATCGTACCAGCCGCCCTTGGAGGACACCTGCAGGGAGTCATCCACGAGTACTCCGCCCTGCGAATACACTGCATACCGCTCGTCGAGATAATAGTTCAGGTTGCGCGTCCAGAGCTGTCGCGTCCCCTGTTTCAGTACCACCTCCCCGACCAGGTTGGCGACATCAGTCTCCCTTGTGTAATAGAGCGTATCCGTGAAGACACTCATCGAATCGCCCTGCTGGATGATCACGTTGCCATAGGCATACACGCGGTCATCGTTGGCGATCAGCGCGGAGTCGCCGTAGATGAAGGTGCTGTCGAGCCGGAGCTGCAGTCCTTTGGAGATCCATTTGAAGGTCTCGATCCCGTCGCGGTCCTCGATGAGTTTTCCGAAATGGTCGATGAGGAGAAACGCTGTCTGCTCCTTTTCCTCTGGCACGGGCCGCACCTGGGCCGACAGCCGGGATCCCAGCGCGAGGAAGGCCAGAAGCGTCACGAGCACCCGGAGGCACATGCGTCGGATATCGATCCCGGGGATCAAGACGACGCGGTTTCGAGGTGTGACAATACGTCCGCACACAAGGTCTCGCCGATGAGGCTGGCCAGTGCGACGCCCATGCCGGAGAGACGAACGCCGGCGATGATATGCGGGGAAAGGCGGCGAATGATCGGGGACTTCTCCGGACCGATACCGATGATCCCGCTCCACCGGTATTCCACCAGGTCGTCGGCCGGTGAGGCGAGATGCGTGTGCAAGAAATCGTCAAGGGCCTCCACGATCACGGGATTTCTTCCGAACGACTCCGTCATCTCGGCGTCCAGGTCCCTGTTGCGTGCGCCGCCGAGGAGGATCCGGTTGCCGATGTTCCGGAAGTACACGTATCCGCGGTCGTAATGAAACGTACCGTCCAACGCCAGGCCATCGATCGGCCGGGTGACGAGCACGTGATTGCGCGCGCCGCGGACGTCCAGGTCCGGGAGCAGTTGCGCCGCGAAGGCATTGGTGGTGACGACGACCTGTCGCGCATCGATGGGCAACGTCAATTCGCCATGAAGCCGGGCGCCTGTCGTGACGTCCTCGATCTCCTTGATGTCGGGGCCGGTCCACAAGTGTCCGCCGGCGGCCGCATATATGGCGCGCAGCGCCTTGATCATCTTGCCGGCATGCAATTGGCCCTCATAGGGATTGAAGACGGCGGTGGAAAATCCGCGCAGCCCCGGCGGCACGGCGACCTGCCGGTAGACGTCGCGGAGTCCCAGCGCATCGCCCAGCAGTTCGTTGAGAAAGGGCAACCGGTCAAGGATGCCGGATGCCTCATCGTTATCGAACACTTCATAACCGCCACAGGAACGATAGTCCATGCTGGCGGATGGGATGCGGTCGACCAGTTTCTGCAGGCCGACATACCGGTTGCGGACGAGGTCCATCGCGTTCTGCTCGCCCATCTTCCCGATATCCTCGAGCACTTCGCTGGGGCTGCCGAAACAGGCGAAGCCGGCATTCCGTGTACTCGCACCGATGGGCAGGAAGCCACGGTCCACGATCACGACCTTCAGGCCGGGCTGGCGCTCGAGCAGGGAAATGCCCGTGCTCAGTCCCGTGATGCCGCCGCCGACGATACTGACGTCCCAGGTGCCGCCAAAGGCGTCCTGTTCCCAGTAACTGTAGTCGCGCAACATGCCGGCGGGGAGGATACGTGAATGCGTGGACAGCAATCGATCAGCGGAGGCGGTCCATCGAGCGCACGACCTTCTCGTCCTTGCGGACGAAGTACGTCGCGAGGTAACCGAATATCATCGCGCCTCCCGGGATAAAGAGGCCCGGGCCGAGGGTCAGTCCGTTGCCTGCCGATTGGGCCGACGCGAGATTCGTGTATTGCAAGTAACTGATCCCGACCAGGAGGAACGCGAGGGCGACGACGACGAAGCCCAGGCGAACCTGGAGCGTCCTGTTCCTGAACAGGAAGATCGTGGCCAGCGCCAGGGCTGCGCCGATCCCGGCGATCGCCGCGAGCAGCGGCTGGTCGAAGACGTTGAACACCAGGTCCTCGAGGAAGGGCGTGGCCGGCGCCGGCGACGAGGCGATCGGCAAGGCGAACAGCGCGCCGAAGGACCCCGCGGCCAGGAGGAAAAAGACGGATTGGATGCGTTGGATCATGATGGGGCGAAATTACCCTGAATGGAGAACATTATGGTCTTTGGGGGACGCCAGGATCCATATCCCCTCCGAGCGGGTCTACGGGGTTGAATGTTTAAGTGTTTAATTGTTTAAATGTTTAAAGGGATGAGCGGTTAAAGCCGTGTAATGTGTAATGGTTAATGTGTAAGGCAAAACAATCTCAACGCGAGCCATGGCCCGGCCTGCCACAGCGAGGTTAACCATGCATCCCACTTCAACTTTCTCACGTTACAGGCCCCAAGGCTCGGGCAGGTCAACAAGCGGCAAGCGGGCATAGATGATCATGCCTCCTATGATCATTTATCGATCAAGGGCGCAGCCCTGACATCTTTGTAGCACCGCAGGTGCGGCACATCACACGGGAGTTGAATGGGCAAGTGTTTAAGCGTTTATGTGGATAAACGGTTAAAGCCGTGTAAGGTGTAATGGTTAATGTGTAAGACAAAGGAACCCCGGCGTGAGGCACGGCTTATCCGCAACGAGAACGTCAATGCGTTGCGCTTCAACCTTTTCACGTTGCACACCCCAAGGCTTGCGCGGATAAACCAACGGCAAACTGGCAATCATGATCACGCCTTGCGTGAGCATGCGCCGATCAAGGGCGCAGCCCTGACATCTTTGTAGCGCCGTAGGTGCGGCACATCACACGGGAGTTGAATGGGCAAGTGTTTAAGTGTTTAAGTGTTTAAGTGTTTAAGTGGATATACGGTTAAAGCCGTGTAAGGTGTATTGGTTAAAGTGTAAGGCAAAGGACCCTTGGCGTGAGGCATGGCCTTTCCGCAACGAGAACGTCCATGCGTTGCGCTTCACCAGTTACGACACGCCCAATGGCCCTCAGGCAAGAGTGGCGTAGCCACGGGGACTATACTAGCGCCGGGCTTCAGCCCGGCGAAATGGGATCAGTGTGTTTGGAAGCGCCGTAGGTGCGGCACATGATTTCGCCACAAGGATAGGGATTGGCTCCGCCGATCCCGGGGTGGTCCAGTGCATGTAAAAAATTACGCCCGTCGGCTGGTCATGATGGCTTCGGCGAGCGAAGCAGAAGCCATTGGCGAAGTCTTTGTGCGACCAATTCGCAATACGCCCCTGAATAAAGGATAAGAAAAAGCCCGCTAAGGGCAGCCCGCCTTCACCCATGACGCCGAACGGGCAACGCCCGTCGGCTGGTCATGATGGCTTCGGCGAGCGAAGGCGGAGAGTTAGGGATTCGAACCCTAGAGACCCTTTTGGAGCCTACACACTTTCCAGGCGTGCGCCTTCGACCACTCGGCCAACTCTCCGTATGTCCACAAGCGCCTGATCCTGCAGCCATTGCCCGGATACTAAACCGCTTGGGGAGGGCAAATTTACGGCTTCTTTCGGAAAACCCGAAGGGAATTGGCCGACGTGATCCGGGCCACCTCCTCCGGGGTGGTGTCCAGGCACTCGGCGACTTTTCGGCCGATGACGGGGAGGTAGGATGACTCATTCCGCTTTCCCCGAAAAGGAACCGGTGCCAGGTAGGGCGCATCGGTCTCCAGGACAATCATGTCGCGGGGCACCTTGGGCAGGACTTCCGGCAGGTCTGTCTTCTTGTAGGTGACGACACCCCCGATGCCGATCATGAAGCCCAGGTCATAGATCGCCCGGGCCTGCTCCAGCGAACCGGAAAAACAATGAAAAATGCCGCGCAAGGTCCCGTCTTGCTGCTCCCGCACCAGGGCGATGGTCAGGTCCTGCGATTCGCGCGAATGGATGATGACAGGAAGGTCGTATGCCTTCGCCCATTCGATCTGGCGGGAAAACGCCTCGATCTGCGCGTTGCGGAAGGTCGTATCCCAGTACAGGTCGATGCCGGTCTCCCCTACCCCGTGGTATCGGCCGGTCTTCAGTTCGGACTCGACGAGCGCCAATTCCTCCTCTACATTTTCCTTTACCGAACAAGGATGCAAGCCGATCATGGGAAAGGCGAGGTCCGGATACGATGCGGCCAACGCATTCATGGCGTCAAGGCTGCCGCTGTCGATATTGGGGAGGTAGAATCGGCCAACGCCCGCCTCGACGGCGCGCACGATCATCTCGGGCCTGTCGGCGTCGAACTCCTCCACGTACAGGTGGCAATGCGTGTCGATCCAGGGGGTCTGCGCGGTTTCCATTATGTTTGCCGGCCGTGGCCGCAAAGAAACAAAAGTACTACGTCGTCTGGCATGGGCATAAGCCGGGAGTGTATCACAATTGGGACACCTGCAAAAAGCAGGTCGATCAATTTCCGGGCGCCGTGTACAAGTCGTACCCGACCCTGTCCGAGGCCCAGGAAGCCTTCCGGCACGGTCCGGTGTCCGGTCCTCGGAAGATCCCGTCCACCCGGAAGGAACCCAAGGTCTCGCGGGACAAGATCATCCCCGGCAGCCTAAGCGTCGATGCGGCATGCAGCGGCAACCCCGGCAAGATGGAATATCGCGGCGTGTGGACGGACGACGGCACCGAGATCTTTCACTTCGGCCCTGTGCCGGTGGGCACGAACAACATCGGGGAGTTTCTCGCCATCGTGCATGCGCTCGCGTGGCTGAAGAAGCGCGGCGACGGACGAACACCCATCTACAGCGATTCCCGCAATGCCCTGCTCTGGGTGCGCAAGAAGAAAGCGGCCACGAAGCTCCCGCACACCAAGGCGACAGCCGACCTGATGGACATGCTGGACCGCGCAGAGGCCTGGCTGCGTGACAACACGTGGACCAACCCGCTGTTGAAATGGGAAACGGAATCCTGGGGCGAGAGTCCCGCGGATTTCGGCCGCAAATAAGCCTCGGCTGATCAGGTCCGGGCGAACCGCATCGGGAAATTCGCCTCGACCTCGCCTTTCCGCAATTTCTCGAGCCTGCGGTTGATCAGCTTGCGGCGCAGGGGCTTCATATGGTCGATGAAGAGAATCCCCTCGATATGATCATACTCGTGCTGGATGACACGCGCGTTCATTCCCGTCCAGGTCTCCGTATGTTGAACGAATTGCTCGTCCATGTAGCGGACGACGACATCCGGCTGGCGCTCCACTTCGCCATGCAGCTCGGGAATACTGAGACAGCCTTCCTCATACGACCAGGGGTGCCCCGACTCGTCGAGGATCTCCGCATTGATGAAGACCTTCTTGATGCCCTTATGATCTGACCCCTCTTTTTCCAGCTGGACTGTGTCGACAATAAACAGGCGGATGGATTGGCCGATCTGCGGGGCGGCAAGGCCGACGCCGTGGGCATTGTACATGGTCTCCCACATATCCCGGATCAGTTCCTCGAGGCCGGCATGCTCGCGGGTGATCGGATCGGCCTTCCGCCGCAACACCGGCTGGCCATAGGCGAAAATGGGCAGGATCATACGTGTCCAAGATAAGTTTGCAGGATCAGGATAGCGCTGGTGCGGTCGAGCAGGGCCTTGTCCCGGCGGTCCTTCTTTTTCTTTCCGCTCATGACCATGATCTCCCGGGCATGGGCGGACGTGAAGCGCTCATCCTGGAGCTCTACGGCCAGGGACGGAAATGCCTTGCGGATGGCCGCGATGGTCTTGTCCAGGAAGGTCTTGAACGCGGGGTCTCCCCACG